>JACADU010000019.1 GCA_013388415.1 Bryobacteraceae bacterium | reverse complement strand
CCGGCGCTTCAACCGCGGCCATTTCCGGCGTCAAAACCGCCCAATCTGCTGCTCTTTTAAACCGCCGTCAACAGGCAACACTGGCAAACAGCGCAGCAAGCACAAGAAGTAAGGCTGTCCGCCCTGAAACCGGGCAAGGTGTGGTCTTCATGAGAGTATCCTTTCCAGCCGGCAATTACCTGCGCCTCCCGCCACCGCCGCGGCTCGCGCCGCTCCCCCGGTAAGACGCCATGCTGGATGCGCCTCGCTGGCTGCTCGCCCGGGCAGTGCTTCCGCTCCCTGCGCCAGACGCGCCTCCGAACGCGCTCCGCCCAGTGGACGATCCGGCGCCGGAGACCTGCCGGCTGCCGACACGGTCTCCGCTCCCTCTGCCTGCACTCATATTCCCAGCGCTCGGACTTCGTCCGGCCGATCCACGGTCCATGGTTCCGGCTCGCGCCCCGGACTGCCCGGCGGCGCCCGAACGAGAAATGTTCTGGCGGGCGGCCGCTTGCCGGCTCGCCGTCGACGCCCCGCGCGCGGTCCCGCCATACTTATTGGCCATCGCCTGATTTGAATAGGGCGCCGCGCCGCGGTGCTGCGGGTTGTGTTGCCACTGCGCGTTGTTCAAATTGTTGCGGTTGACCGAGCGGTTGATATTCGCGTTCCTGTTGAAGTTGTTGTTGATGTTGACGTTGATATCGTTGTTGCCCCACCCGCAGCCGTACCCCCAGCCGCCGGGCCACATCGCGCCCATCGCCACACCGACGCCAAAGGAAATGGCCATGCTGGCCGCGTAAGCGCCTGGCGGCGGTGGCGGTGGGTACATGATCGGCGGATACGGGTAAACCGGAGGCCCATAGACCACCACCGGGTTGTATGACGGCACGTACACCACTTGCGGACTGGCCTGCTCAATGACCACGACAGTTTTGGATTCCACTACTCTGGTCTCCACCTTTTGCTGCTCGGTAGTCTTGAGCGCTCCGGCGCGCTGAGCCTTCTGCCGCATGCGCTGCACCGCGTCCATCACATCTTCCTGCTGCGCGAGGAAAGCGTTGCCGAGATCGGTTGTCCACTTGATGTTGTCTGCCAACTGCTTCACCACATCCGGAAGAGCCGCCATCGCTTGAATGCTCGGATCCCAATCCTGTTTCTTCAAGGCATCGGCGAGAGCCTGGTCCTTCAGTCCGGGGTTCTTTCCCAGCCACTGCTGCAACTGAATGATCTCGAGCGGGTAGGTTGCCGCGACAAGGGTCTGGCTGAGCATCGGATCCGGATAGAGCGCGATGGGGGCCACGAGCGAATCCAGTTGGTCCGGCGTCAGTGCCGCCGGAGCCGGTTGGGCAGCCGTACCGCCCGACTGCGCCTGCCGGGCGAACAGGGTCATGTCACCAGGGACAATCAACAAGGTGCAAAGGACGGCCGCATTGCCTCGGATCATAACCGGGTGCGAAGCACGATGAAGGCCACTTCGCGCCGCGGCCTGAGGGACCGGCCCAAGTGATTGAGTTGTCGACAAAAAGCGGCCCTCCCCTGTGGTGGCAGCCGACTCGGTTCGAAACCATTGGAAGCTGCGATTGGAGGATTTGGGTTGATATTTCGACTGTCTTGCTCTTCCGGCATCGACCTCGCATCGCCCGTGATTGATGGGCGAAAATGGTCGCGCACATTCGTGCCTGAGAGCGCCTTCGGTTGTTGGGGCAAACCGCGCGAAACAGCACTGGGCCGGCGTCACGTCAGGCCGGACTGCGGGCGCTCTGTTGCCGGGTTGTTGAGATCCCCAGCTTCTTCATCCGGCTGTACAACGTACCCGGGTTGAGGCCAAGTTGCGCGGCGGCTCCTTTCCGCCCTTTGATGTGCCAACCGGCCTTTTCAAGCGCCTTCAGAATCAGATCGCGCTCCGCTTCGGCCAGGGTCCGGGTCTCGGCGTTCGGCACGCCTTCTTCCTCCGTGATCGAAATCGTCAACACGTTGCCTGTCGTGATGATGGCGCCGCGTTCAATCACGTTGCGCAATTCACGGACGTTGCCGGGCCACCGGCGCCCCGCGAGGAATTCATGGTCTTCCTGGGCACCTGAGTGATCTTCTTCCCCATCCGGGAAGAGAATTCATCGACGAAAAACCAGACGAGTGGTGGAATATCCTCCAGCCGCTCGCGCAGGGGCGGCACGGTGACGGGAAAGACGTTGAGGCGGTAATAAAGGTCCTCACGGAACTTACCTTCCCGGATCATCGCCGCCAGGTCTCGGTTGGTGGCGGCGATGAGACGCACGTCGACCTTGATCGTTTTCGGACTGCCGAGCCTCTCAAACTCGCCGGTCTCCAGCACACGCAGCAGCTTCACTTGAAGGTCGAGCGGCAACTCTCCGATTTCATCCAGGAAGATGGTCGAGCCGTCCGCGATCTCGAAGCGCCCAACCTGCCGCGTCAAAGCACCGGTGTACGCGCCGCGTTCCCGGCCGAAGAGTTCGCTTTCGACGAGTCCGGAGGGCAATGCGGCGCAATTGACCTTGATCATCACGTGGTCCCGGCGCGGGCTGAGCCGGTGAATGGCTTGGGCGATGAGTTCCTTGCCGGTGCCAGTCTCGCCGCGAATCAGGACGGAGGAACCGGTGGGCGCCACCTGTTCCACCTTGCGCAGCACCTCCGTGATGGCCGGACTCTGCCCGATGATCTCTCCATGAACATGGGTTAATCTCAGCTCGGACTTGAGATACTCGCCTTCCGCTTCCAACCGGTTCTTCAGGCGTTCGATTTCCTCCAACGAACGCTTCAGCGCTTCCTCCGATTGCCGCCTATCCGAGATGTCACGCATTACGCCGTAGGTCCGTGTGGCGCGGCCCGTGGCGTCGCGTTCCGCAACCCGGGCGAGGTGATGGAACCAGTGCAGGCCTGACGTTGGATGCAGGTACCGGTATTCGACCGAGACTCTCCCCAGACTTCCCGAATGCAACAGTTCGCGTTGCTGCATGACCATCGGAAGGTCCTCGGGATGGACATGCTCGGCCCAGAACCGCTGAACCCCCGCCGCGTCATAACTGCCTTCGGAGCAGCCGCACAACAGCCGCAAGCGGTTGTCGAGATAGGCATCTCCGGAGACGAAATCGAGTTCGTAAAACCCAAGGCCCGCCAAGTCCACGCCCGATTCCAGACGAGCTTCGCTGGTGCGGTGCGCCCTCTCTGACTGCTTTTGCCGGGTGATATCGATGGATACCCCCATGAAGCTCTCGGGTTGGTCCATCGAACTGTAGTGCGGCCGGCCTCGCGTAAAGACCCAACGCAGTTGTCCGTCACCCCGTACGATCCTGTACTCCACCTCAAATGGCGACCTGTCACGCAGGGACTGTTCCGTCACTCTGGCGACCCGCTCGCGGTCTTCCACGTGGATTGAAGCATTCAAGGCCTCAGTAGTGACAGTCTGGTCTTTTTCAAAGCCGAAGATGGCCCGGGCTTTTTCCGTCACCCAGCAAACGCCCGTTCGAATGTCCAGGACCCAGAATCCCGCATCGGCGGAATCGGCGGCGAGGCTCAACTTCTCCTGCGTTTCGTGCAGCTCGGCGAGCAACTCCCGACGGTCGAGAGCGCTCACCAGGATCTCGCCCAGGACACGGAGGCGTGTGACAAGGACATCCGGCCATTCTCTGTCTTCGACGACGCTGTTGAGGACGATCGAATGCCGGACCACGCCTCGGGTTTCGACTGGAATGTTCAGGGCGGACCGGATCGACATCTGCGCCCAAGCCTCCCGCTCAGCTTCCGCCTCCGGCGGAAGCTCGGAGACTCTCGCGATGCGCACTGGTTTGTGTTCGATGAACAGTCTGTGAAAGGACCAAGGGAAGACCGGCGCCAGATTGACTTCCGGCGACACGGGCTGAATTCCCTCCGCATATGTCGCATGCCTGACTCGAACGACCTCCAGGCCGGGACTGGCTGTCAGGAGTCCGCACCGGTCGACTCGAAAGAACTGCCTGACACGCTCGAGAGCGCGTTCGACGGCGAGATGAATCTCTTCCAGCGGGCAGGCAAAGAGAGAGGCCGATGTATCTGCGATGAGCGTCTCGAACTCGAGCAGGTCTTCGAGCCTATCGCTTTGGATGGTCGCCTTCGCCTTCGCGCCCATGGTACCGCTTTTCGTCCAATCTCCTGTTCCGTTCCATCGCGAGCGGGAATGGCGCGACGGATACCCAACGCCTTCATTCGACGCTACAGTGTCCCCGTATTGAGCTGTAGTTCGGCCGCTGCCCTTCTTGGGCCCATAGTGCGCCGGCCGGTCCTGTCCAGTGTCCGGAACCGGGGAACCTGCTTCCCCATCTTCCGGCGGGTAAACACCAACCATCGCTTGTTGAATAAGGTGCGAGACGGACCCCGTCCGGCGAGCCAGGTTAGGACGGGAGCCGAATCGGCCGCGCCGATGGCCAGACCTTGAACCCGCTGTTCGACGCCGGCTGCGCTGCGGATAAACATCAGCAGCGTGCCTCGAGTTCTCTCTCCTTTCATCAGCCGCCGGCAGAGTTCCAACCCGTCTTTGCCGGGCAGGTGGAGATCAAGCGGGACCAAACCGGGAGGACACGCCACGGCCGAGGCCAGAGCGAGCCGCCCCCTCTCCGCGGACCGCAATTCATAACCCTCGTCGCCCAGAATCCCCGTTCGCAGTCTGAGGGAGTCAGGTTCATCGCCAGCAACGAGGATGACCGGCTTGGTCACATCCATGAACAGCGCCCGCCGATCCCCACAGTATAGCCCAACCAGGGAACCACTCATCGAGCACGGCGGCCATCCGCGAAGTCGGAAATTCCACTCCGGGGGTTGAGATGTCAACTTCATCATCCAGCCGCCTCTCGGCCAGACAGGAGTGGTGATATCGCCTACTCCGCTCACATCAGGGAGTTCTCGCGACCGCCCGGTTGCTCCGCCGGTCTGGCGCGAAGATTGCCTCCACCAACTGGAGGCGACAGTTACGGCCATGCCTGGCAATCTCAACTGGACGGCGGCAAGTCCGGCAGGCCCACCCAACGAAGTCAAGTGAAGCCTGTCAACGAAGGGAGCGAAGCAACCCAAATGGAGACTACAGGAAAACTCAGATTTGACGATCCGCGGGTCGATTTGCTGGCAGATCTGCACACGGGCACGCCGCAGGAGGTCGGTTTTGAGCGGGTCAGGATTCCGCTGCGCCAGACTCCTCGAACAGATGATTGAAAAGAAGAAGCTCCACACCGGCGAAGACCTCATCGCGGGCAGCATGGCAAGCAACACCCATGGCGTCTGCATGTACCCCGAATGGAACGTCGAGTGCATGAAGCAGGAGAAGACGATCGAGAAGCCGAAGCCCCCGAGGACCGGAAGGCGGACGTCCCAGAACTCTGAACTGGTAGAGCGGCCGCAGTCCATCATCGACGAGGTCTTCGGCTGGACCGGTTGGTCCCCGGCTAAAACGAAAGAAATGGAGGCTTTGCATGAACGAGTCCGATGACCCCGATAACATCTGTGAGGGGCTTAGGTTGACTGCGAATTCCGGAAACGGGACGGGGGCTGTAATGCTTGGAAGAAGACTGCTGTTGCCGGCGATCACCGCGCTGGCTCTCTCAGGAACACTGGCGGGGCAGGCGCGGAGCCCTGTGGCGCCGACGCCTGAATCCGTCCAGGCCACCGTTACGGAGGCATATGAGAAGTTCAAAGGGGACAAGACGGGGAAGAATGCGGATTACATTCCTTTCCTCGCCAAAGTGCCATCCGGGCTATTCGGCCTCGCCGGGCTCACGACCGATGGCCTGAGCTTCACCGCCGGCGACATCGACTACTCGTTCTCGATCCAGTCGATCTCCAAGGTCTTCACGCTGGCGCTGGCGATGGAGGAACTCGGGGCGGAGGAGGTTTTCAAGAAGATTGGCTGCGAACCCACCGGCCGCCCCTTCAATGCCGTCGCGGCGGTGGAGGATATGCCCGGGCGCACGGGCAACCCGTTCGTCAACGCGGGCGCCATCGCCACGACAAGCCTCATCAAAGGACCGAGCCCGGCGGCCAAATGGGAGAAGATCCTGGCCTTCTATAGCCGCGCCGCCGGATCGAAACTCGCCCTGATCGATGAGGTATACAAGTCGGAAGCGGCCACGAACGCGCATAACCGTGGCATAGCGGTCCTGCTGGAAAGCTATGAGAGGATGTACTCCAATCCGCTGGAAGCCACGGACATTTATACGAAGCAGTGCTCTGTCGGCGTCACCGCGAAGCAACTGGCCGTGATGGGCGCCACACTGGCAAATCATGGAAGAAACCCCGTCACCGGCGAGCAGGTCGTCAAACGCGAAAACGTGCCTCACATTCTGGCTGCAATGACAATGGCCGGACTCTACGACGGCTCGGGAGGTTGGGCCTGGAACGTGGGCTTGCCCTCCAAGAGTGGGGTCGGCGGCGGCATCATGACCGTCATTCCCGGCAAAGGCGCCATTGTCGGATTCGCGCCGCCACTGGACCAGGCGGGCAATAGCGTGAAGGCGCAAAAGGCCATCGCCCATGTCGCGGAGAAGCTTGGGTTGAACCTCTTCTCTCCGCGGTCCGTGGGTCTGAACTGAGGCAGAGGCAAAGCCATGCCTTTTGTCCGGCCTCCACAAATCATGGCGCCAATCGGGTTGGGCCTTCTGGCGCATGATCATCACGCCCACTGGCTGTATGGTGGCGCAAGGGCGGCGGTTCATGATCGGGAGCGCTCGAATGGCGCTCGAGGAGCAGGGTAAATGGCAGGAAGCGTCATCAGAATGACCATCGCTCTGGCGCTGGGCTTAGAACTCGGCCAACACTGTGCGGGACAGACGCAGAACGCCGCGGCGTCCCCCGCGCCTGATGCGAAACAGAACCCCTGGCTCGAGATCTATGGATTCGCAATGATGGACGCGGGCTATGATTTCAAGCAGGTGGATCCGGACTGGTTCGACGTGGTGCGGCCGACAAAGCTGCCGGCGTCGAGAAACCAGTTTGGCACGAATGGAAACACCTATTTCAGCGTCCGGCAGACGCGCTTCGGCGCCAGGTCGGAAGTGCCCACATCGCTCGGCAAACTGAAAACACTGTTTGAGTTTGAGCTGTTTGGCACAGGCGCGGACGCAGGACAGACTACTTTCCGGTTGCGGCACGCTTATGGTGAATTGGGCCAGTTCGGCGCCGGACAATACGATAGCCCATTCATGGATATCAATGTCTTTCCGAACTCTCTGGAGTGCTGGGGCCCGAACGGGATGGTGTTTTTTCGAAATGTTCAGTTCCGCTGGATGCCGGTTCAAGGGGATTCCCGGGTCACCTTCGCACTAGAGCGCCCGGGCGCCAGCGCGGACCAGGGCCGGTATGCCGACCGGGTCGAACTGGAGGACGTGAGGCCTCGCTTCCCCATGCCGGATCTCTCCGGCGAAGCCCGGCTCGGAAGGAAGTGGGGATACTTGAAGATCGCCGGCATGCTGAGGCGGATTGAATGGGAGGACGTAGGGACGGATCAATTCGATCTCTCCGGCGGCGCATGGGGATGGGGTCTCAACCTGAGTTCCAACCTGAAAGTGCGCAAGAAGAACGTCATCAAATTGCAGGTTGCATTCGGCGAGGGAATTCAGAATTATATGAACGACGCCCCAGCCGACATCGGCATCAAAAACAACTTCGGCAATCCGAAAACGCCGGTTCTCGGAGTCCCGCTTCCTGTGCTAGGCATCGTGGCCTTTTACGACCATTGCTGGAACGACAAGTTCAGCAGCACGATCGGATACTCCCGCCTGGACATCGACAACAGCGACGGACAAGCCGCCAACGCATTCCGATCCGGGCAGTATGCGGTGACGAACCTGCTTTATTACCCCGTCAAGGACGTCATGGCGGGAGGCGAGTTCCAGTACGGTTACCGCAAGAACTTTCTAGATGGCTGGAGCGCGCCGGATTACAAGATTCAGTTCTCGTTCAGATACAACTTCTCGTTCAGGATCGGCGGGCTGTGAGCCCGCATCCGCCGCCCGTGCTTCATCGAGGCCAATGGCAGCTCAGGAGCTCCCAAACCCGTGCGCTAAAGGTGCTGCTATGAAGCGTTCCCCCTTCAGAATCGCCTGGAGCGTGGTCCTGACAGCCTGCTCCCGCCGATGGCTGGCGGGACAGAGTCTTTCTCCCCAAGCCTACGTGACAAAACGGGCACGCAGGTTCTGGACTTCTCTGGACGGCAGTTTCTGGGATGGCTGCAATCACCATTCGACTCAGTCGCATGGCAGTACTCCTGGACAGGAAAACAGCAGGCACAACGCTTCGTCTTCGGGCGAAGGCGTTACGATGATCCGATGACTTTTCCGGCGGAGGGAGCAGCGATGTCTTCTGGAATCGCATTGGCGCGGCTAATGTTCGTTGTCCTGGGGCTCGTCTTCATCGCGACTGCAAGCCTCCGGGCGCGGCCCCAATCCGACGTTCTCATTATGAGAAACGGCGACCGCTTGACTTGCGAGATCAAGCGCCTCGAGCGAGGCGTTCTATACGCGAGTTTCGACTACGTTGACGGAACTGTTTCGATCAACTGGGCAAAGGTGGCGCGAGTGGAGAGCCGCCAGTTGTTCATTGTTCAAGCCGAGGACGGATCGGTGTACGAAGGAGCCCTCAGGACGGAGGAAGCGCCTGGCAAGGCTCCCGTCAGGATTGAAGTTTTGCATCCGGCTCAACCGGCACGGGTTTTCGAGCAGGGGCGCGTGGTGGAACTCCACCAGACCGCGGAGTCGTTTTGGAAGCGGGTTTCGGGCAATTTCGACAGCGGGCTCATTTACACCAAGGGCAACGACACGACTCAATACAACCTGGGCGTGGGGCTCCGGCTGCGGCGGGAACGATGGAACGGGGAAGTAGGTTTCAATTCAACGCTCTCAAAGACCGCAGGCGTGTCTGCCTCAACTCGAAACGAATCCTGGGTGCAGGCCGAGCGCCTGGTGGGCCGGAAACGGTGGTTCTATGCCGGGGCGGCGAGGTTTCTGGAGAGCGCCCAACAGGGCATCAACCTTCAAACGACTCTCGGCGGCGGAGCCGGGCGGTATGTGAAGGACTCAAACAGCGCCCGGTTCTCAGTCCTGGCCGGCCTGGCCTACCAGAAGACTCAGTACGAACCCGCAAGCGGAAGCCAGAACCCTCCCAACGCGATGGCCGGCTTGTTCGCCGGCAACCTGCAACTCTTCCGGTTCAAGAAAACGGCCCTGGAACTCTCCGCGAGCGCCCTGCCCGTCCTGACCGAGGCCGGCCGGGTGCGAACCTACGTGAACTCATCCTACTCGATCCAGATCGTCGCCAATCTCTGGTTCAAAATCTCTTTTTACGGCAACTGGGATAACCGCCCGCCGGCGACTTTTTCCGGAAGCGACTATGGGACGAGTTCGAACGTGAGTTGGACGTTCCACTGATGGGCTGTTATCGCCGGCTGTACGCGCTGCTGGTCCAGAGAATCCCCGGCCTCGGCCAATTCTCGGCCCATTTGCCGAGTTAGCTCAGCCAACCCAGCCGGACGCAAAAGATATGGTTGTGCCAGCGCGTCCTGGTTGTCCTGCATCCCCATTTCCACCATGTACACCTCCAGGCGTCGCAAAAACACAGTGCACCTCTACTGTTTGCTCAGGCTGCCCGCGGAGGTTGTCCACTTTTCGACCGCCGCCAGCCGCCGCGCTGAATACCACTTCCGGACTTACCGTCCTGCCGACGGCTTGAAAGCGAACCAGTGCCGTGTGCGGTTACAAGCCGCGCAAACGGAGAGCATAACGGGCACCTCCACGAGCACGCCGACGACCGTGGCCAGCGCTGCGCCCGAACCCGGGCCGAACAAGGCGATCGCGGTCGCAACCGCGAGTTCAAAGAAGTTACTTGCCCCGATTAACGCTCCAGGAGCGGCAATGGAGAACTCCACCTTGAACAGCCGCATGAGCCCGTACGCCAGCGATGAATTGAAGTAGACCTGGATCAGGATCGGAATGGCAATCAAGACGACATGGAAGAACTTGCTGGTGATGTTGTCAGCCTGGAACGCGAAGATGAAGACCAATGTCGCAAGCAAGGCCAGAATCGTCATGGGCGCGAGTTGGGGCAAAAGCGTGTTCTCGAACCAGTCCTTGCCGTGCCGGTGGATCAGGAACGCTCTGAGGATCGAGCCTACCGTCAGCGGGATCACGATGAACGCAACGACCGAGTAAAGCAGCACCATGAATGGCACGGAGAGCGATGAGGCGCCGCTCACCAGGTATCGAACAATCGGCGCAAACAGAACCAGCATAATCAGGTCATTGACCGAAACCTGGACGAGTGTGTATGCCGGGTCCCCGTCGGTCAGGTAACTCCACACGAAGACCATCGCTGTGCAAGGGGCGGCCGCAAGGATGATGACGCCCGCGATGTACTGATCCGCCTCCGACGGCGAGATCCATGCCGAAAACACCAGCCGGAAGAAGAACCACCCGATCAGCGCCATCGAAAACGGTTTCACCACCCAGTTCACGAAAAGCGTGACCAGCAGGCCCTTCGGCCGCCGCCCAACATCCCGGATGGAAGTGAAATCAACCTTCATCATCATTGGGATAATCATCAGCCAGATGAGCACCGCGATTGGAACATTGATCTGGCTTCCGGACCCGAACTCCATGCGCCGGAAGGCGTCCACCAATCCGGGCGCCAGTTTGCCGATGAGCACCCCCACAAGCATGCATGCGGCCACCCAGAGGCTCAGGTACCGCTCGAAGAAGTTAAGCCTCTTAGGGGTCGTCTCAACCGAAAGCTGTTCCATTGTGAATACCTCAAGACTCTCGTAAGCTGTTCTCAGCCGCATCCGGGCGGCACAGGGCCAGTTCAGACAAGCGAGCAGGAAAGGGCGCGAAGTCGAGAAAGAGCGCCTGAAGGCGTGCCGGTCCCGACAGCTTCTCCCCAGCCCCTGCTGATTGAATCTTCATGGTTGCGCATTTCATCTGAGGATTTCAGCGTTGAGCGGGTTCACCGCCTCTCCAGATTCGTGCGGAGAGCAGGAAGGCGGTCACCGCTACGAGCGCCGTCAACCCAATGTCGAAGCCGGTGTAAGCCAGGCGGTTCAGGACATCGATAGCGGGGAGAGAGAGCACCATGAGGAGACCTGCCAAGCAGGTCAGCGCGAAGAGAACGGAAACCACTCTTTGCTGCCGTTGGGAGGCCGATGAGGCAGCCCAGAGCGATACAGCCAAAACGGCGAGCGCCACCCAGAAGTGATTTGCATCGAGCCGGAAGCGGTCGACGGTCATGTACGACAAGAGACCTGGTCTGGCCGCGACGAAGGCAAGGCACGCGAGTCCTGCCAGCGGCAGACCCTTCCACGCTGGCGAGTCTACTACGCCGGCGGGGAAGGCGTGGCCCGCGGTCACCCGGCGCAGCGCCATGACCGCGAGAAGTAGCAGCACGAAAGCAATGAGCAGATAGAGCGCAGGCTTAAGCCACTGCTCGCGGAGCGCTCCAACCTGCACGCCGAGGCTCGAAAGCCCCAACACACGATGGTTTGGAATCCAGGCGGAAGCGCCATTCTCGGTAAATGGCCTCTCCAGAGTCCGGCCGAAAAAGAAGTTTGCGCTACGGCTGTGGCAGTCGATGCAGCCTTTGGCGCCGAGGGCGGAGCGCGCCGGCAGGACGTTGTGGGAGTACTTGTAGACCGAGGCATACGGCGAGGCCTCGTGCGGTTCCATCGGAATCAGCTCGAACTGCTTCCCTGAGGTGTACTTGCGATCGTCGCTGACGTAGACGAGGCGGCGCCCTTCCATCGGAAACGCAGTCGCCTTGAGATGAGCGGCGGTTGCAGAGAGCAATGCGTCGATCTCCTCAGGCCGGTTCACTTCGATCATGCCATCGCCATTGTCGTCCCGGATCTGTGCGAGACCCGGGTACTTCGAGTGGTCGTTCTTGTGCGCCAACCACATCCCGTAGAAGTCCTTCATGAAGAGCTGATTCAGGCCCGGCTTCCCCTGCTCCTCGATGCCGACCCAAGCTGAGTGGACACGGTCCACGGGGAAGATCTTGCCTTTGTACCGCGCCAGTGAAGGGAAGAACTCATTGACCGGCTTGTCCTGCGCGGTGAATAGATCGAGTTCACCATAATGATTCCAGAAGGCCATGTCCTGGTCGTAGAAGGTCCAGATCCGCTTGGGCGGCGGGGTGATGCGAGGCGCCCCATTGAAGACGTCGCTGGCCTGAACCAACGCTGCCTTTGTGTACCGGCGAGGAATGTGGCACGCGGCGCAAGCGATCTTCTCAAGGTGCAGCGGAGGCAGCCACGAGTGCTTCGCGATGGGCGCGCCGAGCGTCCCTTGCTCGTGGCAGGATTCGCAGGTCCTCACAGTGTTGTCGAGGTCGTTGCGAACCCAACCTGAAGGATCGTCCCCCTTGCCGAACTGATGCACTTCCTTTCCGCGAACACGTGCGTCAAAGGCCCGGCTGCCCGAGGTGTGGCAATCCACACATTTCAGACCTTTGGCGAGGTGAACATCGGTGTGGGCGGAGAATGACGCACCGCGCTTCTTCCAATCGGGCTTGGCGTGACAGTTCAGACAGGTCTCGTTTCGCGGCAGCGGGGCGATGTGAACCGTGACATTGCCGTTCTCGTGGAACAGTGCCTTGTTGTATTCAACTTTTGGTTTCTCGCCGGCGGCGACTTTCCCCACAACCGCGCCGAAGCCCGCTCCCTCCGTGGCTGCCCAACGGAAGTTCAGATTGGCAAGTTGGGCGTTGCGCTTCTTGTAGTCGTATTCAGGCTGGTGACAGAGCAGGCAGTCGGCTTCGATCACCCCCGTCTCCGACCAGCGGGCCTTGTAGTAGTCCCCGTCCAAGCCGTTGTCGCCGCCCGGGGTCAGGCCCGAGGCTGGCTCCGCCATTCGGTGGTCATAGCGCTTTCCGTCCCGATCGAACTCCATTGGGCCGCCGCCGGGGTGGCAGTTGCCGCAAGTGGCTGTGACGAAGTCGAAGGAAGTCATGTCAATCGTGCGGGGATTGGAGTTCTTCTTCGGCGCCAGCTGGCGGTATAACGGCGCCGGCGAGCACCAGTTGCCGCCGTAGTTTCCCGGACTCGATGCCCACTGGTAGCGGGCGGCGAACTCCTTCGGGACCGCCTCGCCTTTCCCCTGCTGGAAGTGGAAGCCCTGCGTGATCTTGTCGTAGTCGTGGCAACCCTTCGCGCCACAGGTCTGCTTCGGCGAGTACGGCACGCTCACCTTCGGGTCCGCGGACGGGTTGATCACATTGCCCGATTCGTCGCGCAGCGGGAACGGCGGGCAGACTCCAAGCGGCTGCCTGGCTGGTTGCGCGTCGAGGATCGTGGCGGCGAGAGACAGTGCCAAGAGGATCGGCCGGCGGAACATAAGGCATTCTCCTGAGTCAAGTCATGAGCGCGTTGAAGAGATAGCCGACACCGATGATGCCAGCGGTCATGATGGCGATGAAGACAGCGAGCAATTGCGGCCGCAGCACTTTGCGCAGGATAATCATCTCAGGCAGCGAAAGCGCCGTCACGGCCATTGTGAAGGAAAGCACTGTGCCCAGCGGCAGGCCCTTGCCGGCCAGCGCCTCCGTGATCGGCAGAACACCGGCGACGTTGGCGTAAAGCGGCACCCCAACCAGCACCGCGATGGGCACCGCAAAGGCGTTCTGCGGCCCCGCGAAGCGCGCGATCAGGTCTTCGGGAACGTAGCCGTGAATGCCCGCCCCCACGCCGATGCCCAAAACGATGTACGGCCAGACCGAGCCGAAGATTTCGCGCGAAGACCGCCATCCCTCGCCGGCCCTCTCCCGAAGAGTCAGCCGAGGCGTGGATGCCTCCGCATCGGCATCCACCGCCGGTATTTGCCAGATAAACTGCTCCACCCATTTCTCGAGCCGCAACATGCCGATGATGAACCCGGCGGCGATGGCCAGTGTCACCCCAAACGCGACATAGGTGGCAGTCACCTTGAATCCAAACAGGCCCCACAGCAGCGCGACGGCGACCTCGTTGACCATCGGCGCCGAAATCAGGTAAGAGAACGTGACGCCGAGCGGCACCCCGCCTTTCAGGAAACCGATGAAGAGCGGCACCGCCGAACAGCTACAGAACGGCGTGACAATGCCGACGCAGGCTGCGAGAACATTGCCCAGGATGGTTCGCCTTCCACCGAGCCATCTGCGGACGGATTCCGGCTGCAGCCAGGTCTGCAAGGTCCCCACCAAGAAGCTGATGCCGATCAGCAGCGTCATCACTTTCGGCACGTCATAGAAAAAGAAGTGAATGCTCGCGCCCAGGTGCGAATCAAGACCCAGCCCGAAGACCGAAGTCACCAGCCAGCGGGCAAGCCAATCGAAGAGGGCAAAAGGGCTCATCCAGTACGTTCCTCAGGCGGACAGCGGCAGGTGGCGTTGCTGCAATGCCGTGCGGCAGACGTGGCAAAGAACGGCGCGCGCCTGGACCGGCAGGTCTTCCACCTTGCACAAAGGCGCCACGCGTTCCAGCCTCTTCGGCGCCACTTCCGCGTGTTCGAGACACAGTCCCGCGGAGCAGCAGTGGCATAGCGCTACTGCCTCCCGCCTCATTCCAGACTTCGCGCATTCCATGCATTGCATCGGATTCACCTCGTGCGCCCGACCGGCGTTCTCGCGGAAATGTCTACAAGCCTCCTGCCCGTATCGCCTTGGCCACTTCGGCCACGCGGCGGCCCAGGCTCTGAGCCGTCGCGAGCCCTGCCGAATCGGAACTGATGTCGTCCTTCGCGCTGACAAGGATCCCGCCCAGCCGCGAAGTGGGCCTGCCCTCGCTCACGATGATCATGTCCTGGCAAAGCATGGCGGCGTGGATTGTCTGCAAAGTCAATTCCTGCCCGCCGTTGCGCGCCGCGCCAACCGCGATCGCGCCGCCTACTTTGTTGCGCAGCGCGAAGGCCTGCCGGAACGCCATCCACCGGTCCAGAAACGCCTTGCACAGCGCGCTCATGTTGCTGAAGTAGACCGGCGTGCCAACGATGATCCCGGCAACGTTCGGCGCGCGGAGCTTCGCTTCAATTTGCGGGAAATCGTCCCGTTCTCCGGCGGCCAATGGGATTCCCGCGGCTAGGTCCCCATTGATCTTCAGGCCGCCGAGGTCGATCAACTCCACCTCCACGCCGGCCGAGGACGCCTTCGCCGCCTCCAGACACTCGCGCACTGCGGCCGCCGTCGTGCGGTCCCGGCGTGGACTGCAACTCACCCCGATGATCTTGATCTCTTTCGAGGTTTGACCCGAGGCGGGCTGCGACGCCTGACCGGCAAACAGCGGCGTCGCTCCGGCCGCCCCAATGAGAGTTCGTCTGCTCCACTGCGATGACATGACACCTCCTTCTAGGGAAGGACTTCGAATACGTAGTTGAGCGCATAGTAGAGCCCAACCAGAATGAACACGACGCCAGTCACGCGGCGTGCCCAAAGTTCCAGCCTGGTGATCCGTTCAAAACTTCTGCTCAGCGCGCCGGCTCCAAGGCTGAACAGCGCGGCAAAGGCAAGCACCGGCAATCCGGTTCCCACTCCGTATAACGAGGGCATGATCACCGGACTCGCGCTGCTCACTGCAAGCGGGATAAGGCTGCCGAAGAAAAGGGCGGCCGAGACCGGGCAAAATGAGAGCGCAAACAAGGCTCCAAGCGCAACTGCGCCTCCGAGCCCCCATGCAGCGGCCATCTCCGCCACCCGTCCACCTGCCGTTCCGGATCCCCTCCCGAATCGCAGCAGCTCGAGCATGAACATGCCGGCCAGGATGAGAATCGGGCCCAGGAGCTGGTTCATCACGCCTTGCAGGTTGTTGGACACGCCGGCAATACTCGCCAGACTTGCGGCCAGCAGCCAACCCAACAGCGCGTAAGTCAGCACGCGGCCGGCCGTATAGAGGACGCCCGCGGCAAGCACGCGGCGAGGCTTCGCGAGACCTTTCCCAACGTAGGAAATCGCGGCAATGTTGGACGCAAGCGGACAAGGGCTGATCGAGGTCAACACCCCCAGCCAGAAGGCCGTTCCCGCCGCAACCAGTGTCGCGCCCGATCCGAGTTCCTCCATCACAGCTTCCGCAGGTACTCGCGGACCTCCTTCTCGACGTACCGCTGCATCGCGACCTTGTCTCCAACCAGTTCCCAGGTGTCGTTCAGCACCTTGAACTCTTTCTGCCGCCCCCCGGCCTCCCGCACGAGCACCAACGATTTCGTGAAGAGCTGGTAGTCGTTGATGAAGTGACGGTTCTCCGGCAGTTGGACATTCACGAGGCGCCACTCAAGCTGGCCGGAAGTCAACTCCTTGGCGAACCTTTCGTGGATCACCTGCTTCGAATACGCTTCGATCGCGCGGCAGGTCGCGCATCGGACCGTGACGTGAAAGTAGTAAGCGATCACCTTGCTTGCGGCGCGTTTTTCGATGTCCGGCGCGATGGAGGCGGCCTGTGCCGTCTGGGGAGCCCGCCAGGACTTGGCCGCCTTCAGGCTGCGGAGCGCAAGGAAGCCGAAGCTCACCGCCACGAAGGCCAGCAACACGCCGGTGAGAGTGTTGCGCCGGTTCATGCCTCGGCACTCACCGGCGCAGCCGCCAGAATCTGGCGCAGTCGTTCAGCGGCCTCAGTAATCCTCTCTTCGGTCACCGGAGTCTTGCCCTTTTCCCACCCGAGGTCTGTCACCCGGAAATGGGAAAAGCCGGTGAAGCCGCTCTTTTCCATGGTCAGCTTGGCGCAATCGCTGTCACAACCGTCGACAACAATCAGCCGTCCGGCAGCTTGTGTGTTCGTCATGATCAGCTCCACGCCGCCAGCGATTCCCGCAAGGCAAAACATCTTCGCGTCTTTGGCCTTGTGCAGCAGCCGGACCGCGCGATCGCCGATTTCGGCCGTATCAGCCGCCCCGGAGCAACAGAACAGGAGGTCTGGAGACCCGCTACATGAGCATTTCGACGTAATCTTCATAAGATTCCGTTTCCTCCCCCGCTAACTGAGCAGCGCCCGGATCTCAGCCGGCGTGGCCACCTTGCCGATCAGCTTCACCTTGCCATCGACGGCGAGCGCCGGCGTCGTCATGACGCCGAACTTCACGATTTCGGCGATGTCGGTGACCTTTTCGAGTTCGTAGTCCAAGCCCATCTCGCGCGCCGCCGTCTCTGCGTTCTCCGTCAACTGTTTGCATTTCGCACAGCCTGTGCCCAGAATCTGGATCTTCATTCGGGTCTCCCTTCAGCGGGTGGAAGCCAGTGCCGCCTGCTCTTCCGCGCTTCGACTCAGCACCTCTCCGACGCAGTCGAACAATCGCAGCACACAGGGCATCTTGAGTTTGTAGTAAACCTGCATGCCTCGCTTGCTATCGGACACGATGCCCGCCGCTTTCAGAACCGAGAGATGCTTGCTGACCGTGGACATGTCCGCGCCCACCATGGCGGTGAGTTCGCAAACACACCGCTCGCCTTGGGAGAGGACGTCGACCATAAACAACCTTGAGGGATGAGCGAGAGCCTTGAAGACCTTCGCCCGGGCCTCGAATCGAGCTTGTGTCCTGGCGTCCATCGCTCTCATTATAGCAACTACTTGGCCATTTTGCCAAGAATGCATAGTGCCTGCAAAATGAAGAGACTAGCGGGAAAGGACCGGCATATCGCCCGCTCGTCAATTGAGCCAAATGCCCCAGTGGAGCGGTTTCGACCCACTCTCTGGCGAACTTGAACGGACGCGCCAAGCCCCTACCTTCGTGAAGAAAGTACTGGAATTGGAGTTGGAAGAGGTTGTTTCGAACCGGATCGGCACGTTCGCCGTGAATGACGTATCCGGCCATCAACTTTGCGCGATCCTTGTGCAGGCAGGAGTTCAGGCCGAACGTCGCCTGCCTGACGTCCCTACGGTTGGCCACGCTCTCGTTCGGATCGAGCGATTCCAGCTTGGCGGCCACCTGCCATTCTGGGGCGACGTATTTGGCGGTCTGCACGTACCAACCACTCGCCGCAAAGCCATTGCCGGGGTCACCGTCAAACCGCAGGTGCGCCTTCATCCACTCGAAATGCGAATCGAAGCCACGCCTCCTGAAAACAGGCTTTCCCGTCGGTCGGACTGTCGTTGCCGTCCTTGTACAGTCTTTGCGCATACCATTGAATCCGCGGCGTGAGATTGCCGCCAACCATGAGCTTGTATCTGCTGAGCGCAAGAAGGTCTTCGGAACCCTCAATTGCAGAAGAGCGCACCAGCAAGTCGCTGGACCACCGGATTCTGGAGGTCGAGTTGCGAAGCGGCGGCGGGAATACTTGCCCCAGGGCGTCTCCCGCGGCGGCGCTGAAGATCAGCGCGGCGATCAGCCACCGCGGGAAGACGCCCTCGCGTTTCAGTCTCAGTCACTCCCGCCTGATTCGCAGCACGAGTCCTTGCGCTCCGTGACGCGAAGAACGCCGATGCGGTTCCGGTCCTTCCTTTGCTAGAGCGGCTCGATCCGCACCACCGCGTCCATGATTGCGCCGGAGCCCGCGAAGTTGCCCGCGGCCAGCATGGCCTCGGGCGTCTGAGTCCCGATCAAGTCATTGTCGCGGGCGCCTCGGCCGGACGCCGCACTCAGCAGCGGCGAGACATGACCGAAGCCATGGGCGATCTTGACGCAGTCCGGCCGCAGCGTCTCCGTCAAGTGAGCGGTCAGCACGATTGCGCCGTCCTTGGAGCGAATCCGCACCCGCTGCCCTTCCTTGACGCCCAGCTTTCCAGCCAGCGCAGGATTGATCAAGGCGGTGTTCTCCGGCATGATCTCGTTCAGAATTCGATTGTTCTGCGTCGAATTCCGCTTGTGCGTGCCTGGCAGGTAGGTCAAGAGGTAGAAGGGGTAGTCTGCGTTTGGCTCCTCGCGCTTCGGACGCCAGTGTGGCAGGGCGTCATAACCTTTCGCAGCGAACTCGGGCACGTAAATCTGGCACTTGCCGCCCGGGGCTCCAAACTTCGTGGCCGGCACGAACTCGGCCGCTTTGGTGGCGATGCCGGTCTTCTTGAACTCCGCGAAGCTCTCGGCGAGCCCAGCCCGGCGAAGCTTTTCATCAAGAACCTCGCCCGGGTTGATCCAGTTGCCGTCGGGCTTCCTGAAAAAGTCGGGTGCGAGCCGCTTGCCAAGTTCGACACAGATCCACCCCGTCGTTTTCGCTTCGAATTGCGGCGCGACCAGCGCCTGCCGGGCGATCACCTGAGGCATTTTCGCGGCGTAATCCCGTTCCACGAGATCATTGCCCTCCAGGTACATCGCGTTCGGCAGCACTATGTCGGCGAAGTAGGTCGCGTCCGCCGGCAAAACATCCACGATCGCCATGAAATCCACGGTCTTGAGGGCTTCAGCCATCTTCTCCGGCTGAGGGAAGCTCAGGATGCTGTACCCGTACCAGAAGACTCCTTTGGTCCGGCCGGGATACACCCGCAGCATTCCGTCGGCGAGGGTCGTGAACATTCCGAAGTCGCTCTCGTTCGCCAATGGCAACTTCTCGCGTCCGTCCACACGCTTCGCCGCGGGCGCCGGATACTTAGGCGGCGGATAGATGGCGTCCAAGGCGGCGAGCTTGAACATCCGCGCATCGTATCGCCCGCCAGGCCGGTCAATGGTCCCCGCAAGGATATTGAGGATGGAAAGAGCATGCGTGAGTTGGCTGGCGTTGGCGTAGTTGGTCGCCGGCGTCTTTTTGTGAACGGGAACGATGGCGGGGCCGTTCGCGGCAAACTCCCGCGCAATGCGCCGCAGATCCTGCGCCGGGACGTCACACTGCTGCTCCGCCCATTCCGGCGAGTACCTGGCGAAGTGCTCTCGAATCTGCGCTTCGTACTGGCTGAAGTTCGTATAGGCCTCCACGAACTCCTTGTTGTAAAGGTTCTCCTGAACAAGAACATGGATGATGGCGAGCACGGCCGCCAGATCGGAGCCCGGCCGGATCGGATGCCACTCGTCTGCAAACCGGGCCGTGGCCGTTCGGTGAGGATTAAAGCAGATCACCTTCGCCCCGTTGGACTTCGCCTGGTGCAGCCCGCGCGCGAACACAATCTTGTTTTTTGCGATCAGGTCCCAACCAAACAGCAGCACATACTTGCTGTTCTCGAAGTCATGCCCGAAGGACTTGGGGCCGACCGTATACTTCTGGATGACCTTCTCCACCCCATAGCAGGTGTCGTTGTGGTCGACCCGCGTCATACCCAGGGACTTGATAAAGCGAACCAGCAACTCAGGCTTGGGCCTGGCGACCGCCAGAAGAGCCTCGTTGCCGTATTGATCGAGAATCGCCTTGAAGCGCGTCGCGATCGTATCGAGAGCCTCCTCCCACGAAATCCTGACCCAGCCTGGGTCCACTCCCAGCCCCTTCACCGGGTTCGTGCGCTTCATCGGATACTTGAGCCGGTCCGGGTCGTACATCAGCGCCGCTCCCGCCGTCCCCTTCGCGCAAAGAGCGCCGCCGCCCTGGAAGTCCTCCGGCAGCCCCTGGAGGAACTGCACCACGCCGTCGGCGACCGTGGCGCGGATGCCGCAGGCCGAGTCGCAGATGCCGCAGCAGGTGACGAGCGAATCCGGCGGATAAAGGGCGCGCGAGGCCGGTTGGAAGAACTCGGCGAAAACCTTGTCCGGCGACAGCGCGCAGAGCGTCCCCGCTCCAGCCGCGTTGCGCAATACGCTTCTTCTTGTCAGTGTTGGCATGGCGTCCTCCTACGAGCCCCACTCCGCGCTTTGAAAGCGTATATGCGGCTGGGTGAGCGACGGGCTGTTGAAGTGGCCCACACAATCCGCGCCCTTGCCGGCGATTTCGTCCCACTTGCCCCACTGCAACGCCCCGGTCGGGCACACGGTGGCGCAGGCAGGCATTAAGTTCTGGTCGATGCGGTCGGCGCACATCGTGCATTTGTAGGTCTTCCGTGCGGCCATGTTCATCTGCGGCGCGCCGTAAGGGCAGAACTGGAAGCACTGTCCGCATCCCACACAAGCTTCTGTGTCCACCACCACAATGCCGTCTGGCCGCTTGTGCATCGCCTTCACCGGGCACACCCGGGTGCAGAGCGCGTTGTCGCAATGGTTGCAGGCCATCGAAAGCGCGAGCACCTTCGTCTGCGGAAAGACTCCGTCCTCGAAAACGCGCACCCTCCGCAGCCGGATGCCGGCGCCGACAGGCACCTTATTCCACTGCTTGCAGGCGGCCTCGCATGCGCTGCATTCTATGCAGCGCTTTGGATCGAACAGCCAGCCGTATGTATCCATGGATAAGACTCCCTTATTCATTTGATAATTGGCCATTGGGCCAAGTAGTCACGCACCAGATATAAGACATGTAGATCTGAAAAGCAACCGGGCTTGGCCCTTGGCCGTGACACGCGCCCGCAAACGAACTTGGCGCTTGCCTTTTTCCATAGTTCGGCTATCATAGAATTAATGGCCGATAAGATGATCGATCAGACCGCGCGCTTCGCCGACATGCTGGCGGCGATGGGCACGGAGCCGCGCTTGAGGATCATCCGGCTCCTTCTGAGTGCTCATCCCGGCGGGATGGTGGTCGGAGACATCCAAGCCGAACTTGGCATTCCCCCATCGACGTTGTCTCACCACCTCGAGAAGTTGAAGAACGAGGACCTGGTCAACGTTCGAAGGGAGAGCACATACCTCTGGTACAGCGCCAACACCCAGGTTTTGCGTGAACTGCTGGCTTTTCTCTACGAAGAGTGCTGTGCGAGGAACAAGGTGATCACGCCGGAAGAGATCGCTCAATTCTGCAAAGAGTGCTAAGGGGAGGCGGATTTCATTCAGGACGGCAGTTGTGTGTTTGATGGCCGCGGTGCTGGCATACGCCGAAGGAGGCCGCAAACGGGTTCTGGTCCTGTGCGCGGGCAACTACCCTCGCAGCCAGTTGACAGAGAGGTTTCTCGAATCCTTCGACCCGCGCCCGGAGGTTGATTCGGCGGTGACAGACCCCGCGCCACGGGTCAATCCGTTCTCCGATGAGGCAATGAAGGAAGTGGGAAGCATGGCGCGGGATGAAATCAGAAAACGGTTTCGTGAGTTCTACGGGAAGGAGATCAGGAAGGGTCTATGAGTGCTCAAAATGTGAAAGAAGTTGTCAAGGAGAAGTACGGCCAGGCGGCGCTTCGCGTCGCATCGGGTACGGGAAGCGCGTGCTGCGGTGCAGCGCCGTCCTCCTGCTGCGGTTCGGAGAGCGTCGATCCAATCACTTCGGGTCTTTATGACGAACTTCAGAAGAGCGAGCTGCCTGAGACTGCCGTGCTTGCCTCGCTCGGGTGCGGCAACCCGACGGCCTTGGCCGAATTGAAGCCGGGCGAAGTGGTGCTGGATCTCGGCAGCGGCGGAGGCATCGACGTCCTGCTCTCGGCCCGCCGCGTCGGGCCCGCCGGCAAAGCCTACGGTCTGGATATGACCGATGAGATGCTGGCGCTCGCGCGAGAAAACCAACGGAAGGCAGGCGTGCAGAACGTCGAATTCCTGAAGGGCGAAATCGAACACATCCCGCTGCCTGACAACTCCGTCGACGTCATCATTTCCAACTGCGTCATCAACCTCTCCGCCGACAAGGACAGGGTCCTGGCCGAAGCCTTCCGCGTGCTCAAACCCGGCGGACGATTCGCCGTCTCCGACGTGGTCGTCCGCGGCGAGATTCCCTCCAATATCCGGCGCAATGTTGAACTCTGGGTGGGGTGTATCGCCGGCGCTTTGGAGGAGACCGAATACATCAGCAAGCTCGCTCAAGCTGGGTTTACCGCCATCGAGGTTGAGCCGACCCGCGTTTATCACGTCGAGGACGCTCGCGAGTTCCTGACGGCGGAAGGGATTGATGTCGACGCCATCGCCCCGATGGTCGACGGAAAGTTCATGAGCGCCTTTATTCGCGCCAGAAAGCCCTGAATCATGCTTCCAGCCATCCTCGTTCTTTGCACCGGGAACTCCGCGCGCAGCCAGATGGGCGAAGGGCTCTTCCGGCATTACCTGGGCCATCGATTCGAGATCCACAGCGCGGGGACCAAGCCGAGCTCTGTGCGCCCGGAAGCCATCGCCGTCATGGCCGAGCTGGGCATCGACATCTCCTTTCATCGCTCAAAACCGGTGGATGAATTCCTCTCGCGTGAGTTCGCCTACATCGTGACCGTCTGCGACAACGCGAAAGAGAACTGTCCGTATTTTCCGGGCAATGCCCGGCGCGTGCACTGGAGCTTCGAAGACCCCGCCGCAGTCGAAGGTGACGAGGCAGCCCGTCTCGCCGCCTTCCGCCGCATCCGCGATCAAATCAAGGCTCGCGTCGAGGAGTTCTCGAAGTCCGTCTGAACGCGCCCGCCGCCCCCACGGCAAGACAGCTTCGCTCACCACCTGAGCGGGCAAAGCACACCCCCCTGCGTAACTACACCCACCCGCCGGGGTTCTGCCTTCACACGCCGCGACGTCCCCCGGAATGGGTGACTCGTTCATAAATACCGGAATTGCAGAAGTTTAAGAGATAGAGGCCCCGAACACGATGACTCCAAGCCATATTGGACTCAGAATTGCATAATTACCCTACACGATCCGGGTTGGGCTGAGTTCCTGACACGAACATGTAGCAAATTCCAACAAGGAGGGTTCGGCATGGCCGAGACCATCGATAAGACGAAAATCCCCCCAAAGGATTCCGGACGGCGCCGTTTCTTCCATGCGCTGGCAAGCCTCGGATCAGGGGCGGTGACGGGCCTGGTGGGCATGAAGATGCTCGAATCGAAAAAGGCCGAGGCCGCGGAACTCCCAGCCGTCCTGGCTGAACCAAGCGGTCGTCTGGTTGCCCGCATGCAGCAGGAACTGGAACAGACCATCGCCAGCGGGCGGACTCCCAGTTGGCTGATGGTCGTCGACACCCGCAAGTGCATCGGCTGCGACGCCTGCACCGTCGCCTGCCGCGCTGAAAACCCCACCGGGCCTGGCGGCAACTTCCGCCGCGTGATTCAGAAAGAACACGGGCCGAGCGTGGGCGCCTGGGCGGTCTTTAAGCCTGTCAACTGCCTGCAATGCGAGAACGCCCCCTGTGCGAAAGCCGTGCCCGCCGGCATGATCTGGAAGAGGCCCGATGGCATCGTCGAGTTCGATCACAAAAAACTGAAAGGTTCGTACGCCTCGGCGGCAGCGCAAGCGTGCCCCCTGAAACTCATCACCATCGACGATGGGAAGACGTTTACCGAAAGTACGCCGTCGCAGCAACCTTACGAGCTTCGCGCGTTTGTTGAAAACGGCGAGGTGCACAGCCGCAAACCCGGCGCCAACGACCTGAAGGACTCGGCGCGGAAGTGCACCTTCTGTAGCCATCTCCTCGATATCGGAGTGCTGCCGGCATGCGTCAGCACCTGCGTCGGCGGCGCCATGTACTTCGGTGACGCGAACAACCCCTCCAGCCTGGTTCAGGAGATCACTCAGGGCCGCCGCGTCTTTCGCGGCCACACCGACATGGGACTGACTCCGCGCGTCATCTACTTCGAAGAACCAATGCCCGATGCGGCGCATATCGATTGCAGCGTTTGCCACTACTAGGAGGACGCCATGAGCCAGGACATCAACAACAGCAATGTGAAGGCGCAACAACGCGCGGATCAGGGCCGGCGTGAGTTGATCCGGAGCGGCGCGCTGCTCGGCGGGGCTTGCCTCGCAGCCGCGTTCAAAGGAGAGGCCGCGCAGGACTGGAAGCAAGGCCGTGTCACGCCCAAGCCCCGCGAGGCGTCCGATTACATCTATTCCACGTGCCTGCAATGCAACACCGGTTGCGAGATCAAGGTCAGAATCCAGGACGGCGTCGCCGTGAAGATCGACGGCAATCCCTACGGACCCCGCGCCATGGACCCGCACATCGACTGGAAAACCCCAGCGGCGGACGCGGCGAATCTGAACGGCGTCATCTGTCCGAAGGGCCAGGCGGGTATCCAATCAACCTATGACCCGTATCGCGTCATCAAAGTCCTTAAGCGTGCCGGCGCCCGAGGCGAAGGGAAGTGGACGACCATCCCCTTCGACAAGGCCATCACGGAAATCACTGAAGGCGGCGCCCTGTTCCCGCAGGATGGAGGCCGGCGCGTCCCCGGCTTGCGCGAGTTGTATGCGCTCAAGGACCCCAAGGTCTTCGCCAGCATGGCCACCGACATCACGGCCATCCAGGATAAGAAGATGACCGTGGCGGAGTTCAAAGAGAAATACAAAGATCATCTTGACGCGCTGATCGATCCGGAACACCCCGACTTCGGTCCCAAGAACAATCAGTTCGTCTTCAATTGGGGTCGCCTCAAGGCCGGCCGGCAGGACTTTTTCCTCCGGTTCGTCAAGGACAGTTTCGGATCCAACAACGCCCACGGGCACACGACCGTTTGCCAGGGGTCGATCTATTTCGCCGGCAAGTCGATGTCAGAGCAGCCCTCGGGCGGCAAGTGGACCGGCGGCGCCAAGGCGTATTGGATGGCCGACCTGACAAACGCGGAGTTCGTCATCTTCTGGGGCGCGAACGTGCTCGAAGGCAACTATGGGCCTCCGCTCAAAGTCCCCAAGATCACGCGCGGCCTCGCCAGCAAGCGTCTGAAGGCCGTCGTCGTTGACCCAAGACACACCAAAATGGCCGCCAAAGCCTGGAAGTGGCTGGCCATCAAGCCGGGTGAAGACGCCGCCATGGCCATGGCGATGATCCGCTGGATCATCGAAAACCAGCGCTACGACAAGCGATACCTCGAGAACTGCAATAAAGCAGCGGCAACCGCCGACGGCGAACCCACCTGGAGCAACGGCGCCTGGCTTGTCAAAATGCGCAGTGACGGCTCGGCTGCCGGATTCGTCCGCGCCACGGAACTGGGACTTGAGGGCGACGCCGACACTTTCGTCTGCCTCAAGGACGGGAAACCCGTCGCATTCAAGTCGAACGACACCGCGAAGTCTGTCGAAGGCGACCTACTCGTCGATACCACCATCAATGGGATCCGGGTGAAGAGCGGCCTGCAGATCCTCTTCGAGGAATCGAAACAGAAGACTATCCAGGAGTGGGCCGCCGTCTGCGGGCTCGACTCGATGGACATCATCGCCGTCGCTCGCGAATTCACCTCTCACGGAAAGCGGGCCGTCGTCGAGATTCACCGCGGCGTTTCACAGCATACAAACGGCTTCTACAACGTCCTCGCCACCATGGGCGCGCTCAACACGCTCATCGGAAACCTGGATTGGAAAGGCGGGCTCGTCTACGGCGGCGGCGCCTACGGCGAAACCGGAGGCACCGGCCGGCCCTACCAGTTGGGAGACCACCCGGCCAAAATCACGCCGGTCGGCCTGGACATCATTCGCGGAGGCGCCAGTTACGAGAAGAGCACCATTTTTGAGGGCTACCCGGCGAAGCGGCCGTGGTATCCGCTGGCGAGCGACGTCTACCAGGAAGTCATTCCTTCGGCGGGCGACGCCTACCCTTACCCCATCAAGGTCTTGTTCCTCTACATGGGATCTCCAGTCTACGCCTTGCCCGCCGGCCACTCCCTGATCCCCACTCTGTCCGACCCAAACAAGATCCCTCTATTCGTTTGCAGCGACATCACGATCGGCGAAACGAGCCTTTACGCCGATTACATCTTCCCGGACCTTACGTTCCTCGAGCGCTGGGAGTTCCATCGGACTCACCCGTCCATCGTCCACCGCGTTTCACCGGTGCGCCAGCCCGCCGTCGCTTCGCCCAATGAGACTGTTCGTGTCTACGGCCAGGAGATGCCGGTCTCGATGGAGGCGGTCTTCCTGGCGATCGCCGAGCGGCTCAACCTCCCCGGATTCGGTCCGGGCGGATTCGCCGGCAAGGGCGACCTGAAACGTCCTGAGGACTTCTACCTTCGTATGGTCGCCAACATCGCCTACGGAGATTCGAGCACCGGGACCGATGTTTGCCCCGACGCCAACGAAGAAGAGATGGCTGCGTTTCTCCAGGCCCGCAAGCACCTGCCCAAGTCCATGTTCGATGCCGAAGCCTGGCAGCGCGCCGCGGGCGGCGAATGGTGGAAAAAGGTGGTCTACGTCCTCAACCGCGGCGGCCGCTGGTGGAGCTACAACGAAGCATGGTCAGGCGAACAGACGAAGGCCAAGTATGGGAAACTCGTCAATCTTTATCACGAGAAAGCGGCGACCGCCCGCAACTCCATGACCGGCCAGTATCTGAAAGGCGTCGCGGCATATTTGCCCATCCGGAACTCGATCGGCCAGGAGTTGAACCATGCGGGCGCTCCGCTGCACATGATCACCAACCGCTCAATGCTGGCCTGCAAGAGCCGGACCATCTCCAACTACTGGCTCACTGACATCCAGGAGGAGAACTACCTCTACTTGCACCCCTCCGACGCGTTGCGGCTCGGACTCAAGGACAACGACCACGCCTGGGTCGGTTCTCCCGGGAACCCGAACTGCTCCTGGGATTATGCTCCCGGCCTCGGCAAACCCATGGTCGGCCGCGTCCGCACCACCGAACGGATCCGTCCCGGAGTGGTCGCCTTCGAACTCGGCTGGGGCCACTGGGCCTACGGCGCCTCGAACCAGATCATCGACGGCGACGTCATCCCTTACGATCACCGGAGGGCAATGGGCGTGCACGCGAATGCGGCCATGTATGTCGATGAGCACATGCGGTCGCCACTCAGCGACGTCGTCGGCGGCAGCGCGGTCTTCTACGACTCGAAAGTGTTCTTGTTCAAGGCCTGATCACGGGCCGCCAAGTTTACGAATCGTCAAGAAGAAACGATGCCAGCCGCTCCCTGACGGCCGCGGCTCTGCCACCGGTTCTGGGCCGCGGCCGCAACGGCGTGGTCTGGCCGCGTATCGCAGTTGTTTGCCGACATCCCCTAAGCGATCGCGCGGCCCGTTTCACTCGTGTCGTATCCAGCCAGGGACTCCAGTTTCCGGCGCAGGCTCGCCCGCTGAAGCACGTCAAGAAGCTGTCTCACCGCCGGCATGTCCAGGTGCTCCCGCCGGACTGCAAAGTCGAATCGCTCCGCTTGGAGTGGCACGAAATCAAGTCCAAATGCCCGCGCCGCCGATGGAGTGGCCACGCAGCAATCCGCGCTGCCAGAAGCGACCGCGTAGGCCGCTGCCAGATGCCCCACTGCCATCCGCTCATAGCCATTCACCTGCTTTGCGGAGATCCCTGCCTTCCGCAGCATCGAATCCAGAAGCGCCCGGCTGCCGGATCCCGTTTCCCGGTTGACGAACCTCACGCCCCGCCGGGCCAGATCCGGCGCTTGACGGATCCCCAGCGGATTCTTCGCCGCCACCACGAGGCCCTCCTCCCATCGGGCGAAGGTAAACACTGAGTATTCGCCATCCGGCATCAGCCGGCGCAAATAGGGCACGTTGAACTCGCCGGAAGCCGGGTCTTCCAGGTGGCTCCCCGCCACATGCACCATCCCTTTCCGGAGCCATTCAAGCGCCCGGCGGCTCGTGGCTGGAATTGTCACAATCTGGACGCCCGCCAGGCGCTCTGTCATCCGCGCCAGCAGCCCGATCGCCGGATCGCATCCTGCGATGAACAGCCGCTTTTCAATCTCGCCGGCTTCGCTCAGCACTTGCACCCTGACCTGCGATGACATCCGGCTTGTCCCCATCGCGACGCCGTCGGCTTCGGGCAGGAAGTAAGGTGCGCCGTCCAGCGGCGCGGCTACCAGATTGCCCTTCAACCTTCCAAGCGCCACGGGCCTGCCGGCGGCTTTCGCCATGGATTGGAGCAATGTTGCCGTTGCCTCAGGACGCGCGGGTATCTCTGGTTCCGCAAGGGAAAACAGCGCCTCGACCGGGACCTCCAGCTCGTGCGCCAGGCGCAAGGCGACTGCCGTGTTCGGAACATAGTTCCCTGACTCAATCGCATATATCGTCTGCCGGCTGACTCCCACGCGCTTCGCCAGGCCCGCGGCGGCAAGACCGCGCTCCCGCCTGACAGATGCGAGGTGGTTCTTGACAAGCATTCAGCCCTCTCGATTACTCCGCGCTGACATGTTTCCCGCGACTGTGTTATGTTAGCACGACAGGTGCAACTAGCCCAATCCACTGCGCCCGGCGCAGCCGCCATCAGTCCGGAAAGCCGCTTTCGCTTCAACCGCCAGGAGTGGTCGGGCGCTTTCGGCGACTTGGGCACCGACCTGCCTCTCATCGTCGGCATGGTTCTGGCCGCCCGCCTCGATGCGGCCAGCGTTTTGACGGTGTTCGGGTTGATGCAGATCGCGACGGCGTTCTGTTACCGGATGCCCATGCCGGTCCAGCCCCTCAAGGCGATGGCGGCGCTCGTCATCGCGCAGAAATTACCCGCGAACGTGCTTTATGGCGGCGGTCTTGCCATCGGCGTCAGCATGCTGCTGCTTTCGGCTTCGGGGTTGCTCGAGTGGATCAACCGCGTGGTGCCGAAGCCGGTCGTACGCGGCATCCAGTGCGGGCTCGGACTCCAACTGGCGGGCATCGCGCTCAGGGATTTTGTCCCCTCGGACGGGCGCGCCGGCTGGTGGCTGGCTGCGGCAGGTTTTGTGGTGACCCTCCTCCTTATCGGGCGCCGGCGCGTGCCCGCCGCTGTGATTCTGGTCGCCTTTGGCGTCGCCTACGCGTTCGCCTTTAAGCTCAGCGGCTCTGCCCTGCTTGGCTCCGTAGGGTTCCATTTACCTGTTTGGCATCAGCCCAACTTGCCAGACGTCTGGACAGGATTCCTTCTGCTGGCGCTGCCCCAAATTCCGCTTTCCGTCACCAATTCCGTGCTCGCCACACGGCAGCTCACCGAAGACCTCTTTCCCGAGAAGCGCATCACGGCGCGGCGCATCGGCTGGACCTATTCGCTGATGAACCTCGTCAATCCCTTCCTGGGCGGCATTCCGACCTGCCACGGCTCAGGCGGTATGGCTGGCCATTACGCCTTCGGCGGCAGGACCGGCGGCTCGGTCATCATCTACGGAACGATGTACGTGTTGCTGGGCCTATTCTTCGGACCTGGCTTTCAGACCGTGATCCAGGTCTTCCCGCTGCCCGTCCTCGGAGTTCTGTTGCTGTTCGAGGCGATCACCTTGCTGGCCCTGCTGCGCGACCTTGCAGGCAGCGGGTCTGACTTCCTCCTCGCGTTGGTCGTCGGGGTCGTTGCCAGTTCAGTCCCTTACGGATACATGGTCGGGCTCGCCGCCGGGTTGCTCGTCTATCACTTCACGCGCCGGGGTTGGGTGCGGCTGGGAGCGTGATGTGCCTGTTCTCCCGAAGCGCAGCTCCTGGCTGAACCGAACCGTGCTCGGCATCGGGATGGCTTCGCTGCTGAGCGATCTAAGCCACGAAACCGTGACGTCCCTGCTCCCCGGCCTGCTGGCCGCTTTGGGAGCCGCTGCCGCCGCGCTGGGCACGATCGAAGGCGTTGCAGATGGGCTCTCCTCGGTCGCTAAGCTCTATGGCGGTTGGTGGACAGATCGCCTGCGGCGGCGGAAACCGTTGTGTGCTTCCGGTTACGGCGTCATGGCGGCGGCGACGTTGGTGATCGCCACCGCGGGACACTGGATGATCGTCCTGAGCGGCCGCACTCTGGCCTGGGTCGCCCGCGGCCTGCGGACGCCGCCCCGGAAAGCGCTGCTGGCGGAAGCGGTGACGCCTGATTGCTATGGGCGCGCGTTTGGCTTCGAGCGAACCATGGACACGCTCGGCGCAGTGCTGGCTCCCGTGGCGACGCTCCTGCTGCTGAAGGCGGGATTTGCCCCGCGCAACTTAATGCTCTGGGCGGCGCTTCCGGCGTTGCTGGCCGTCCTCGCCATCACCCTGCTCGTTCGCGAAACTCCCGCGCGAGAGCCACATCCGCACCGTCTGCTGGATAGCTACCGTGATCTTCCGGGGCCGTATCTGCGGCTGTTGCGCTGGATCGGCTTGTTCGGAGCAGGCGACTTCGCTCACTCACTGATGATCCTCTACGCCACCTCCGCGCTGGCCTCCAGCCATGGACCAGCGGGGGCGGCGAGCATGGCTGTGGGGCTCTATGCCTTGCACAACGTCTGCTATGCGGCCAGTTCTTATCCAGCCGGGTGGCTGGCCGACCGCCTGCCCAAGCAGAAACTGCTCTCGGCCGGCTATGCGCTCGGCGCACTGGTGGCTTTGATCCTGGCGCGGGGGGCCGGGTCGCTTCCCGCGCTTGCCATCGCGTTTGCGCTTGGCGGGGTGTACGTCGGTGTGGAAGAGACCCTCGAAGATTCGCTGGCGGCCGAATTGGTGCCCCCGCGGCAACGTGGCGCGGGATTCGGCCTCCTCTCGATTGTGAACGGGGCCGGAGACTTCCTGAGTAGCTTGGCGACAGGGTGGCTATGGAGCGCGGCGGGGCCTGGGGCCGCCTTCGGTTTTGCCGGTCTCCTGATGGCCGCCGGCGCGGCTGGCGTGGGCTTCTTCCGCGCCGTCAGAACCGGCAGCGAGAATTGACGCAGTCTCCTCCCCTCAACGGCTTCCGGCTCTGGAGTACTTGTTCGGCGCGCCAGGTGTCGGAATGTCTACTCCAACCTGTGTTCCGGCGGCGTGCGGCTTCATCAGCGCGGCATCCAGAGTGATGCCGCTGCCGGAGACCTGCGCGCCCCTCTCATGCGCCCGAGCGAGCGGAGCGCTCACAGTGACACTGGCCCCGGCGCGCCCGAAAACGGCGGCGGAGGCAACCACCGCTGTCTCACGCGCCGCACCGCTGTCGATGCTGATGGTTTCGCCCGGGCGGAAGCCCATCGCGCTGGCGACTGGAATGACCGTCGCCCCCGCCGCCGTGGCGGTGCGCACCGTCGTTGCTCCCGCCGTCCCCACCGCCGCGATGACGGCGCTCTCGGCATCCGCCCCCGTCCCGATCATCAACTTCTGCCCAACGGAGAAGTCCGCGACGCTGGCGACTTTGATGTTGTTGTCGCCCGCCGCCGCCGCGGCCGCAAGCGTCGCCGCCGCCTGCACCAGAAAGTCGCCGCAATTGCTGTCGCTGTCCGCGCCGTCCGGGAAACGGCCCGCGCTCCGATGGGGCGATGGCACGGCCGGCGCGGCCGCCCCCGGAGGTCCGAAGCCCCTGCCTCCCATGCCTGGCGCCGGCGCGCGGCAGCCTCCCTCGCCGGTGCCGGACTTGCCATGATAGCCCTCTGAGGCCCAGGGGTCGGCCAGAAGCCCGTAATTCAGGCTGTCAACCACCAACCCCGAAGCATCCCGCAGCACCATCGCGCCGGCGCCCGGCGAAAGCGCGGGACCGCCGAACCACTGGTTCGGCTCCGCTGGTCCCTGATACCCCGCTGTCGTCACCGAGGCGTCGCGCACCACGTCGTCGACCGGATGGTTCTTCGCCAGCGGTTTGTCCAGTGTGACGCCGGAGCCGAGCGGCAGAACAGGCTCGTTGCTCGAGTGCGCATGCGCCGCCGCCGGCGTGAAGCTGATGCCCGTTCCCCTCACGCTGAACGGCATGTTCGATGAATGATGGAACTTCAGCGGTGCGGTCAGTTCCAGGCCCGTGCCCGGATCCTCATTGCTCTTCAGGGGCCCGTTGAACGTGCTGCGCGCCGAAGCCGTGCCAACGCTTTTTACCGTGACCGTCTCGATCCCGTGCCCAGTGCTGTCAATGTCCAGCCGGATCTTGTCGCCCACCGAAATGTTGGCGGTCGACGACACCTTGATGTTGGTGTCGCCGGGCTTGGCGTCGGCCGACAGCCACGCTTGCGTGCCCGGCTTGCCCACGGCTGTCACCGTGACGACCTCATACTTCTCAACCGTCTTCGCCACTGCCGGATAGCTGGCTCCGTAGCCAAGCGCGATCTTCTGCCCAACTTCAAAACCCGCCACGCTCGTCACCGGCACGTTGGTCGAGCCGGGAGGAACCGTGATCACCGGCCCATCCGGCAGCGGTTGCCACACCGTCGTGGCGGCGCCGGCAGCCGTCCCCATGCTGGCGATCTTCCGAGTCTCGGCATCCGCCCCGCTGCCGATCGTGATCGTGTCGCCCGCCCTCATCCCCGCCGTGCTGCGGACATGGATGACGGAATCGCCCGCCCTCGCGTCCGCCGCCAGCCCGGAGTTCGCGAGGCCAAGCAGGTAGAAGCCCTTCGCAGCGAGCTTCGTTCCTGCCGGGATTCTCACCGCCGAGAAGCTCGGCATCTGCGCGGCATGGTGTGTCAACGTCCAGCCGGAGATGTCCACGCTGCTCGATCCCGCGTTGTAAAGCTCGATGAACGAATCCGTCTGGTTGGCCGGAGACCCGGCGCTGGCGCGAAACTCGTTGATCTTGACAGCAGGGACATTCCGCACTTTCTGTGCCGTGCTCTCCGATCGTTCGCGGCCATTCGCCGTCCAGGCCGCATGGCCAACGATGTCGCCATTGAAGCGCGCCTCGCCCGAGGTGATCTTGAAACTCGCGCTGACACTCGCCCCCGGCGCCACCGGGCCCTGAATGGCCGCCGGCGCGCCGCTCGACCACCCCTTGGGCACCGTGATGCTCAGCCTGAGGCCCGTCACGGGCGCCCCGGTCGTATTCGTGAATGTCACCGTCGTCTCCTGTGACGACCCCGGCTCGAACGTTTGCAGCCCGGGCGGCATGGCGGTCCGCGAGGCCGGCGCGATGCTGAGTCTCTGCACGTCGTACCTGGCGGCCACCACGTTGGCCTGAATCCGCTGGTTGGTCTCCTCCGAAGGGAACGTTCCGGCGGCCGTCATCGCGCCCTCGTAGAATGTCCCCTGCGAGCCGACGCTGTTGTCGCCGCCGTTGCCCAGCAGGATCGCGCCCTGCTTCCGCATTGGATCGTAGCTGCTTCTGTCGTTCTTGATCCGCGGCCCGTCGAACATGATCTTCAGCCCGCCCCTTTGCGCGTCGCCGCCCATCGACCTCCAGTGGTGCGGCTCGCCGTCGGCCGTCGCCGTCACAAATCGCCAAGTGATCACCGGCAGATTCGGGCAGTATTTGTCGTTCGGCGACTCGTTCACGCAGCCCACCAGGTTGTTCTCCTGGTCGGTCATGATCCATGGGCCGGGCGGCACGCCACGGTACCAAGCCGTCGCATTGCCGAAGTAGGTCGTCTCCATCGTCCCGTCGCCGTCGTCACGGCTGTCCGTCTCGGCGTTGCCGTAGTCGAAACAGCAGCCGTTGTTGTAATGGTGCCCGTTGATGACCCAGTATTGGCCCTCCGCCTGGTCATCCACCGCCGTGCCCTTGGCGTCATTCCAGCGCAGACCCATGCCCGGCGCGATAAACACCCCGTAAACCTTGTGCCCCATGATCGTCACCGGCGCCATGTCGGCGATCGGCAGGTTGTTGAACCCGCCCATGGCCGGTCCGCTGAAGCCGCCGCGAGGAGCCTGAATGAGATGGTTCTTCTTCGGCGATTGGTCGTAGATGATGGAGATCCAGCAATAGGTGTTGGCGCAGAACGTATCCTGCGCGGCTGCGTTCGCATACCCACCCGGATCCGGAACCGGCGACGCGGAGGGCTGGACGACGCCGATGTCCAGCGTCTTCAGGTCGGACTGCCGCAGCACCTGGTACAGCGGTCCGCCGTAGCTGGAGTACAGCGCCCGCGTCGTGCTGTGCGCCGCCACGCATGGCGCCCCCGCCGCGGCATAGATGTCACACGGACCCTCGGGCCGCGCCGGAGCCGCCGCGCTCCCCCTGCCCGCCTGCATCGCCGTGATGAAACTGGCGCCTGCGACGGCGAGCGCCGGCGCCAGCAAGAGCGTAAGAGCCGATCCCGTAGTCATGATGATCCTTTGAATCGCCAGCCACTATATCGCGATGCAACACCAAATGGGAATGTAGCTTCCAGAGTCTGCCCGGCCTGGACGTCACCGGAAATCTCTAGTTCTCCGCACCCGCCCAACCCTCCAATCGCTTCTCCGCCGACTTCCTATTCGAATCCGAAACCCTCACCCTGCGCTGCTCCGCCTCGCCCGCGGCTCCCCCACCGGACTCTGTTCGCGAAGAATCGAAGCGCCTGAGCGAAGTCCCACACCCTCACGCTCTAACCTGTATCGTGGCGAGTAGACTCCGGTGACACTCATGCAATCTCCAATCCTGCTCCTCCTGTTGTCGATCCTTCCCCTTTCCGCACAGCCTGAACGAAGCCGCGACCGTCAGGGCACCGCCGGGACCGCCACTGCCTCCGCCCCCTCCAAACCTCGCGTCTTCATCCTCACCGACATCGAGAACGAGCCCGACGACACCATGTCGATGGTCCGCCTCCTCGTCTATGCCAACCACTTCGACATCGAAGGCCTTGTCGCCACCACCTCCATCCACCAGCGCAGCCGCGTCGCTCCCCAGCGCATCCGCCGCATCGTCGAAGCCTACGCCAAGGTCCGCGAAAACCTCGAGCGCCATGAGCCCGGTTTCCCCACGCCCGCCCGCCTGCTCTCTGTCGTCTCCGAAGGCCTGCCCCTTTACGGCATGGAAGGCGTCGGCCAGAGCAAGGACTCCCCCGGCTCTGAGCTCTTGATTCAGGCCATCGGCCGCGACGATCCCCGCCCACTCTGGGTTCCCGTCTGGGGCGGTTCCTCCGTCCTCGCCCAGGCTCTCTGGAAGATCCGCGCCACGCGCTCGCCCCAAGCCCTGGCCCAAGCCGTCGCCAAACTTCGCGTCTACACCATCTCCGACCCGGACGATTACGGCCCCTGGCTCCGCAAGGAGTTCCCCTCGCTCTTCTACATCGCCAGCCCCGGCTTCAATGCCGGCGGAGCCTACCATCACGCCACCTGGAGCGGCATCAGCGGCGACCACTTCCATGCCCGCTGCGACGGCGCGGATTTCTCCCTCGTCACCAACGAGTGGCTCGACCTCAACATCCGCCGCAAGGGCCCCCTCGGAGCCGAGTACCCCCGCTGGGAGTTCCTCATGGAGGGCGACACCCCCTCCTTCCTCAACCTGATAAACAACGGTCTCAGCGACCCCGGACGCCCGGACTGGGGCGGTTGGGGCGGCCGCTACGAGTTCTACACCCCCCGCCTCCAGAAATGGCATCTCCAGCCGGAGACCCGCCCCTTCTGGACCGACGCCGATGATGAAGTCCTCGGCATTGACGGCCGCTGGCACGACGACAACCATGCCACCATCTGGCGCTGGCGTGAGGCCTTCCAGAATGATTTCGCCGCCCGTATGGATTGGACCGTCAAACCCTATGCCGGGGCCAACCATCCGCCCGTGCCAATGCTCGGCCACCCCGCCACGCTCACCGCCAGGCGCGGTCAACGCATCGACCTCAGCGCCGAAGGGTCCTCCGACCCTGACAACGACGCCGTTTCCTACCACTGGTTCTGCTACAGCGAAGCCGGCTCCTTCCCCCTCTCAAGCGCCCGCTCCGGCCAGCCCCTGGAGATCAGGAACTTCGACCAGCCCAAGGCCTGGTTCACCGTCCCCACCACACGCTTCATGCCGCCCGGGACCGGCTCCCTCCACATCATCCTCGCCGTCACCGACCACGGCTCTCCGCGCCTCACCCGCTACCGCCGCGTCATCGTCAATGTCGTCGAATGAAATCGTGCCCGCCGCTCCAAGTCATTTACCGCCGAACGACCGGCGAAGCCAAAGTCCGCCGGTTTGCGGTCACGCGATTCGAAAGAACCGCATCCAACTCCTGCCAAAACGAACTCCCCGTGGCGCCCCGCCTCCGCCGGGGAATCATCCGCCGGGAGGCTCTGACACCCGGCAATCCCATGTCAACCTCCCAGACCTTTCGGTCCGATTTCGATAGAATGGTTCAGACATCGCGGACGGCGCCGCACGAAGGCGGCAAGTGTCCCACCCCCTCACGCAGGAGCTCTTATGTCGAACGGTACTTGTGACATCGGTCTCATCGGCTTGGCCGTCATGGGCCAGAACCTCGTCCTCAACATGAACGACCACGGCTACAAAGTCGCCGTCTGGAATCGCACGGTCTCCAAGGTCGATGACTTCCTCAACAACGAAGCCAAGGGCACCCAGGTCGTTGGCGCGCACAGTGTGGAAGAGCTCGCCAGCCTCCTGAAGCGGCCGCGCCGGATCATGCTGATGGTGAAAGCCGGCGATACCGTCGACCACATGATCGACCTCATCCTGCCGCACCTGGAAGCCGGCGACATCATCATCGACGGCGGCAACTCCCACTGGCCGGATTCGAACCGCAGGACGAAGTCGCTGGCCGAGAAGGGGATCCTCTTTATCGGCACGGGCGTCTCCGGCGGGGAAGAGGGCGCGCGCCGCGGCCCTTCCATCATGCCCGGCGGCAATCCGGCCGCGTGGCCTCACGTGAAGGAGATCTTCCAGTCCATCGCCGCCAAGGTCGACGACGGCAGCCCCTGCTGCGATTGGGTGGGCGAAAACGGCGCCGGCCACTACGTCAAGATGGTCCACAACGGCATTGAGTACGGCGACATGCAGCTCATCTGCGAAGCCTACCAGCTCATGAAGGACGCGCTTGGCCTCAACGCCGCCGAGCTGCATGAAGTCTTCGGCGAATGGAACAAGGGTGAACTCGACAGCTACCTGATCGACATCACCACTCAGATCTTCGCCAAGCTCGATGAGGACGGCGTTCCCGTTGTCGACAAGATTCTCGACACCGCCGGCCAAAAAGGCACCGGCAAATGGACCGCCTCCTCGGCTCTAGACCTCGGCATGCCCGTGACCCTCATCGGTGAAGCCGTCTTCGCGCGCTGCCTCTCGGCCATCAAGGATGAACGGGTGGCGGCGTCGAAAGTGCTGCCGGGGCCGGGTTACAAAGCCAATGAGGACAGTAAGCAGTTCATCGAAGACGTCCGCCGAGCGCTGTATTGCTCGAAGATCGTCAGCTACGCTCAGGGCTACATGCTCCTGCGTGAAGCCGCCAAGGACCAGGGCTGGAACCTCAATTACGGCGGCATCGCGCTGATGTGGCGCGGCGGCTGCATCATCCGCTCACGGTTCCTCGGCAAGATCAAGGAGGCCTTCGACAAAAACCCCAACTTGAACAACCTCCTGCTCGACGACTTCTTCAAACAAGCCCTGATCAACTACCAGTCCTCCTGGCGGCGCGCCGTCATTAAGGCTGTCGAATATGGTGTTCCTGTCCCGGCTTTCACCACCGCCCTGAGCTTCTACGACGGCTACCGCACCGAACGGCTGCCGGCGAACCTGCTCCAAGCCCAGCGCGACTTCTTCGGCGCTCACACCTACGAGCGCATCGACAGGCCCCGAGGCGAGTTCTTCCATACCAATTGGACCGGGCGCGGCGGCCGCGTCGCCTCCGGGGTTTACAACGTCTAGCGAGGATTCCCAAACACTATGCCAAACGGACTGAACATTCTTCCCTCCGCCGACCTCGATTTCGTCAGCCTCGGCGCGCTCATCCACCGCCTCGACCCCGGCATCATCCCGTTCCGCAAAGCGCATGAGTGCCTCATCCACGTTTCGGGCGGCGAATACAACTGCGCAGCCAACCTCGCCGACTGCTTCGGCCTGAAGACGGGGATTGTCACGGCGATGGTCAAGTACCCGATCGGCGATCTCATCCACGAACGGGTCCGCGCGATGGGGGTCAGGCCTTTCTACAAGTACTTCGAGCACAACGGCGTCACCGGTCCCAACATGGCCACGGTTTACTCCGACCGGGGGATGGGGGTGCGCGGCCCCGTTGTGTTCTACAACCGGTCGAATGAAGCCGCCGCTCAACTAAAGCCGGGGGACTTCAACTGGAAAGAGATCTTCGCCGGCGGCGTGCGCTGGTTCCACTCCGGCGGCATCTTCGCGGCACTCTCGCCGACCACTCCCGAGGTCATCATCGAAGGCATGCAGGCGGCTAAGGCCCACGGCGCCATTGTCAGCTTCGATCTCAACTTCAGGGCCAAGCTGTGGAAGGTCTTCGGCGGCGAGGGTAAGGCCGTCGAAGTTCTGAACCGCATTGTCGCCAACGTCGACGTTCTCGTCGGAAACGAGGAGGACCTTCAGAAGGGGCTTGGCATTCCCGGCCCGGACGTTCACTCCGAGTCCAAGTTGGACACCAGGGTCTTCGAGGCCATGATGGACTCGGTTTCGAAGAAGCACCCCCAGGTGAAGATCGTCGCCACGACGCTGAGGGAAGTCCACTCCACCGCCCATCACGTCTGGAGCGCGGTCGCCTTCATCGATGGCAAGGCCGTCAAAGCCCCGACCTGCGATCTGACAATCCACGACCGCGTTGGAGGAGGCGATGGCTTTGCCTCCGGGTTCTTCTATGGTCTGCTGACCGGCAAGACCGCCCAGGAAGCAGTGAACCTCGGCTGGGCTCATGGCGCCCTATTGACGACGACGCCCGGCGATACGACGATGGTCACACTCGAGCAGGTGGCTGCGTTCGCAAAGGGCGGCTCAGCCCGAATCGACCGCTAAACGCGCAGGGGTCTGGCGCGCGGGCCCCCCCCGGGCGGACGCGCGCGCCAGCCGCTGCCGCATTCTGCTCAATGCTCCTCCGCCCACTCGCCACAATCCTCCGCAACCTCCTCGGTCCGCCCCGCGACCCACTCCCCTACCAGTTCTCCTGCCTGAGGCGGTTGATTGCCCACACCTGGAAACACAACTCCTGCATCTCCTCATGGTGGCGTGACGCCGGTCTTGCTCCCGCTCCCCTCACTTCCCTCGATGACCTGAGACGATATCCCATCACCCGCAAATCCCAGTACCAGGCGTCCAGTCTGGAGGTTCTGCTCTCAGACGATTTCCGGAACGCCACTCTCAAGAAGACCGCTACCAGCGGCTCGACTGCGGTGCCCCTGGCGATCTACCGCACTCGCCTCGAGGACCTCGTCCTCTCCTCCTTCAGGCTGAGAACATACTTCGGCTATGGCCTGGGCTGGTTCGACCGCCGCGCCACTATGCGAACGGGTCTCAACGCCGCCTTCGGCGACCGGAGCGACCGGGATCGCGAACCTTGGATGAATCTCGGCCTGCTTCGGCAAGAATACGTCAGCCACGTCGAATTGGAGCCCCCAGAGGCGCTGCTGCGGCTAAAGGAGCTGAGGCCCGATGTCATTGGCGGTCACGCTGACGGCATCTACCGCCTCGCGCTCGAACTGCCTGAAACCGGCTTGCGCTCATTGGGGCTCAAGTTCATGACCGCCGGAGTCCAGACCGTCACCCCCGAAATGCGTGCACGGATCTCACGCGCCTTTGGCTGTCCGCTCTACGTCACCTATGGCGCCTCCGAGTTCAATATGCTCGCCGCCCAGTGCCCGCAGACCGGCCTGTTCCACCTCAACGAGGAGGGAGCATACGTCGAGGTGCTCCGCGACGGCAAGCCTGTGCGAGACGGGGAGGAGGGCGAGGTGTTCGCCACCAACCTCCACGCCTACGCCATCCCCTACGTCCGCTACGCCCTTGATGATTGGGCCACCATTGGGCCGGAGCGCTGCCCCTGCGGCGCCCCCGTCCGCACACTCCGAGAGATCCAAGGCCGTATCGCCGAGTTCTTCCACTTCTCCGATGGCCGGCGGATTCACCCTTTCCAACTGATCAACCCGCTGCTCGAGTTCATCGGCTGGCTCAGAGAGTACCGCATGGTCCAAACAAGCCGCGCCGAGGTGGAAGTCTGGTACACGGTCCTGCCCGGCGCCCCTCCACGGGACCCCGCCTCCGTGGCCATTGAACACGCTGTCGGCTCTGCCGCGGGACCCGCTGTCCGAATCCGCGCGGTCCCGATGGACTCCCTTCCACCCGCCAGCAAGGGCAAGAACCGGATGTTCGAAGCCCTGCCGCCAGAGCGTTAGCCGGCGTCCCTCGCCTGGACGACAGCCGGCACTTTGCCGGCCGCGGAGACCTCGGGAGGGCGGCGTTCCAGCCGCAGGGTCTTCGCCTGACGCCAAATGTCCGCCATCATTCTGTCTCCAGCCCCCTCCGCCGCCAGCGATGACAGAACAGCGCCGACCACTTCCTCCTCCGCGACGTCGCCGAGGCGTGGATGCATCCGGATCCGGACAACGCGGTTCCCTTCCACTTCGGCTTCGGCGAGCTGATAGTCCGTCGGATCTCCGCCGAACCTTGCGGGCAGCACCTCTTCAACGATGCGAAGCAGGGTGCTCCCCGTGAAGTGCATCCCTTCGGTCGTGAGCTTTTCGTAGCTGCGAATGTTCTGGAGGTGAGTGGTGAAGCCCAGCCTGTCGAACACGCAGCCGCACCTGCGCTCGGACCGGTCCGCGAAATCGCCGCTCTCGACATTGATCAGCAGCTTCGGAGTCGACGTCAACAGCGTGGTCAGAAAGATCGGCACGGTCCCGTGTTGGGCTCTAACAAGCGGCACGCCTTCCCGCTGAAGGATCGCGATCTTTGCGTCAATCAAGTGCGCATCGTCCGGCGCAGCCGGTCTGGAGCAGGCGATGGCGACGACGCCGGTTTCGGAGATCGAATAGTTGGAGCCTGTCCCGCATCCGGCGGCTTCAAACAGTGCCGCCCTGGCGGGAGTGAACGGCTCACTGCCCACTCTGACGAAGGAACCGCGGAGATTAAAACCGGCCGCTCTCGCCGCTTGAATCACTCTGACCGCCGCGCTCGAGCTCGCATCGAGATAGGGCCGTTCGCCGCGCCGCAGCACGGAGGCCATCCACTCGGCCACGACGATCGCGTTCTCGAGCGGCACAAATTCCGGGACCGGCAGCGGGCGCCCGGCCAGCCGCGAAGCCCCCAAGGCTGCCGCGGTCACCGCCCAGGACTTGGTCCGCGGCCGCACGAGGGAGAAGGGCTCCATGGTGAACCACCGCTCCAATCGCTCGCCGTACCGCAGTTGTGACAGGGCCCGCTTGATCCCTGCGGTGCCAGGCGGAACAGGCCGCCAGATCCCCATGGGCATGCCGGCCATGCCGGCTCCACCGATGAAGACCGCCTGCAAGGCGGCCTCAAAACGCAGCAGGTCCAGATCGATCAACAATCTTCGCCGCGTCCCGGTTGAACCGCTCGTCGCGGCCTCAAAATCTCTCTTGAGGAGGGGATTGTCGAAGTCGGACGCGGTGGCAGCGATTTCAACCCCGCCGCGGCGGATGGGGACGCGGCCTTTGAACTCGTCGAGGGTCAGATAGACGCCGGCATCGAGAAGCCGCTCGAGCGCCGCCTCGATGCCGAGTTGCAGCACCAGACGCTCGGTCTTCCCGAAGTCGAAGCCAGCGTGGTGAAAGAGACGGCTGTATGGCCGCGCTGGGTATTCGAAGACCGCCCGCCGGAGCAGTGCAAGAAAGTTCTCCACGCGGCGGGCCCGGCCTTCAGCCAGGATTTCGCTCGCCCCTTGCGCGTCCTGCAACTCAGTGAGGAACGGCACGAGGCCGCGTGTGAAGCGGAATAGCATCCAAAGGTCGTCAAGCATCAGAAAGACAGTCTCAGTCCTCCCTGCCACTTTCGCGCCGGCACTGCGCTGGTGATCCTGCCGGCGTCCTCCGGGATCGCGGTCCGGGTGAAGACCTGCGAGCGGCGGCCTCCCGGCAAGTCGAAGTTGGCGTGATTGGAGAGGTTGAAGACCTCGAGGCGAAGAGTCAGCCGCCATCCCTCTGCCCGCGGCAGGGCGAAGTCGCCGCTGAGCATCGCATCCGCGCTGAACCAGGCCGGGCCGGGGATGGTGTTTCTGCCCAGGTTGCCGAGATAACCCGGTTCCGGGCGCAGGAACGCTTCCGGGCGGAACCATCGCGCCGGGTCTCCGGTAGCCACAGGACCCGTGAAGGCCGGATTCACGTCGGGCCGCTGGCCTCCCCGATAGTCGGGCCGCGATGTGCCGGTCCGGGCCGCGTCGTAGCCGAGCGTGGCAGAGAAGGGAAGTCCCGAGCCCGCGGCAATGAGCGCGCCAATGCGCCAGTCGCCAAGCCAGAGTCTGGCCCCTCCGCGAGGTGTCGGCAGGGCCCACAGACCGTGAACGGCAAGATGATGTCTCACGTCGTGATTCGACAGTCCGCGGTTGAAGCCGGGATAGCCGTCGACAGGAATGCCGATCGAGTTCGAGGAATCTGTGCGGGCAAAGGTGCTCGAGTCGTCGTCAATGCTCTTGCCGAAAGTGTAGGCGGCTTGCAAGAGGCTGCCTTGCCGCCACTGCCGCCGCAGGAGGGTCTGCAACGAGTGATAAGACGACATGCCGTTGAACAGCCGGTTGCGGATGAAACCGAAGGCGGGGTTCAGCTTTGTCCCGCCGGCCGGGAAGAAGAGCCTTCCGTCCGGTTGAACGACCGGCTGAACAAGATTGGCGTCCTCCACAATCGTCGAGAGGTTTCGCCCCCGGGATCCGGAGTAAATCGCTTGCGACATCCACTTCGTAGAGAGGGTCTGCTGCCAGGAAGCGTTCCACTGCCGGACCATGGACTGGCCCGGTTCCGGGTCGAGCCTCTCGACCCTGTAGTCGGGGATGGCCTCGGTGAGCAGACTCTCATACGCCTTGCCGGGGAATGCGCCCTGCGCCGGATTGCGCAGCTCCGCGTCGAGGAAGTATGGCGGATTGCGGACACCGGCCAGCAGCAGAAAGTGGGAGAGGATCAGATCCGGATACGCTCCGAAGCCTGCTCGAAACACCGAGCGGCCGTCGCCGCGGAGGTCCCACGCCAAACCAGCTCTCGGCACGAAATTCAGCAGCGAGGGATTCTTGAACAAAGGCCCCGCGGTGCGCATCGCAGGGTCCGAGAGCCGGTCCAGGTTAGCGCTGCGGCCATTGGCCTCTCGCGGGACGGTAGCCCATTCGTGGCGCAGGCCAAGGTCGATCTGAAGCCTGCGGGAAAGCCGGATGGAATCCTGAATGTACCAGGCGGCGACTTCCTGCCGGAAACGGCGAGCCGCATTCGTCTCTGGCATCATGGCCCGAAAGCGCAGGGCGCGGTTGGTGAGCAGCGATGCGAGTGTGTCGAAGGTGAACTCGCCCAAGGGGTGAATGGTGCTGTCGATGGCGAAATTGGTGAGCTCGAGACTGCCGCCGAAGCGGAGCAGGTGGCGGCTGCGCATCCAGGTGTAGTCGTTGTAGGTCTGGTAGGAGTCGAACTGGCTGAGGTCTTTGTCAGTCCCGCCGGTGGCGCCTTCGAACGTGCTGAGTTGATTCACGTAGACGATCCCGGGACCGGTTCCCGGCGTGACGAAAGCGAGCGATGGGTCGTCGAGCGACCTGTCCACAGCTTCGGTTTGACCCATGTCCATCTCCGAGCGCAGCCAGCCGAACCGGGCGGTGCCGTAGAGGGCGGGAGAGAAGATGTGGGTGTGCTCAGCGGCAGCCGAGTGCATGAGAGTCTTGCTGGAGCGGCGGGCCAGCGCGAAGTTGGTCAGGTCCTCGCGCTGCGCCCTGTCGAAAGTGTAACGGAGGAAGCTCATGTCGCGGGACGACCATTGATGGTCGAGGCGCGAAGTGACGAACGTTTCGCCCGACTGCACAGGGTTGGCGAAGTAATATAGTCCGGTGTCGCCGAAGACCTCGCGATTGGGGCGCGGGAGGAGCGCGAGCCACCGGCGGATTGCGGGGTCCACGGGCACTGTTCCCGCTGTGAGACGGCCTTCGCGAGCGGCATCGCTGATCGTGGTGTTGATGGAGGCGCCCGCGGTGAATTCATTGATCGCCTCGGCGTTGGCGAAGAAGAAGGTCCGGTTGGCGCGAACCGGGCCGCCAAGGGCGCCGCCGAACTGATGGCGGCGGAAGGCGGCTGTCTTGGAGGCGTCAAAGAAGTTGCGGGCGTCGAAAGCGGAGTTGCGGTGGAAATAGTACGCGCTGCCGTGGGGATCGTTTGTGCCGGAGCGGGTGGCGGCGTGGACCATTCCTCCTGCGCCGCGGCCTGCCGCGGCGCTGTAGGCGCTGGAAGTGAGGCTGAATTCCTGAATCGCCTCCACGCCGAGGTTGACTCCAAGGAGACTGCCGGGTGTTGAGCCGGTCTGGTTGGTGAGGTGAACGCCGTCAAGCCGGAAGGTGTTCTGAACGGGACGGCTGCCGGAGATGGACAGTGCCTGGCCGAAGCCGCCGTTATTGTTGGTGGCATAAGCACGCGCGACGTGAACGCCCGGCTGGAGGATGGACAATTGCAGGTAGTCGCGGCCGATCAGCGGCAATTCCTGGATGCGCTCGCGGCCAATCAGTCCGGTGACCGATGAGGGAGTGGAAGCGGCACTGACAGGTTCGGCCGCGATCGTGACCTCATTCCGGGTCTCGGCGAGGGTGAGGGAATGGACGAGGCGGACCTCAATGTCGAGAGTGAGTCTCACCGCGGGGCGGATGCTGGCGCTGAAGCCGGCCTTGTCCACCCGAATGTCGTAACTGCCGGGAGCGAGTTCGGCGATGCGGTAGGAACCGCCGGCGCCGGTCAGCGTGGCGTGGACAGTCCCGCGCTCGACGCTCACCGCGGTGACTGCGGCGCCTTCGACTGGACGGCTGGCGGGGTCGAGCACTTCGCCGGAGATGGCGCTGGTGCGCGGCTGCGCCCAAATTACCGGCGCGGCGAGAAGGAGAAGCGCGGCGTGTCTCATGACTCTGCAAGGCGGGCAGAAACCCACCGGGCGGCGTTGGTCGCCAGCAGCGCGGTCGAAATCAGGACGAGCACGGCCAGCGAAATGCGGATGAAGGGGGGCGCTGCGAGGGAGCCGAGTCGCTGCCGGTCGCTGGTGAGATGGAAGAGAACGCCGGCGAGCAGCGGAATCAAAGCGCCCATCAGGGCGCTGACCGCGAGCGAGAGCCAGAGCGGGCGGTCCATGAAGAACAGCAGGCAAAGAGGCGCGAAACACCAGAAGGCGAGAAAACGGCGGTGACGGAGCTGTGCCTCAGGACCTTCAAGCTGAGCTCCCGGGCGGAGCCGGGACCAGACATCCGCGGCGATCATCGAATACCCCATCGTCCCCCCAATGTAACTGCTGATGGCCGCGGCGCAAAGGCCGAAGGTAAAGATGATGCGGCCCGCCAGGCCGAGCGCGTTGGAGAAAAGCGGCACCAGGTCGTCGGCATTTGTGGGAATGACCCGGGCAGGCAGGAGCGTGCCCGCCGCCGCGACCTGCACTGCGCCGGACATCAGGAGGAGGCAGCCAACGCTGATCAGGAGGTCGATCTGCTGGCGTTTCCGGAACGATGCATCACGCCAGCCCTTCCGGTGTACGAAGTAGGAGTATGTGAGGTTGGTGAGAGAGCCGGCTTCGGTTCCGATCAGGGCCATGAGCAGGAACAGAGTGCCGTAGGCTCCGCGGTCGCCGGGGATGGCGGGGAGGAAGAAGCCGCGAAAGATCGCCGTCGGGCTCGGCTTGGCGAGGATTGCCGCGGCCAAAAGGGCGCAGCACATGACCGCCACCAGCGACTTGAACCAGCTGTCGAGAGCGCGATACCCGCCGCGGTCGCAGAGAAAGAAGACGGCGGCTGCGAACAGAAGGCTCCAGAGATAACGCGAAGCGGAGAACTCGAAGGGCAGCAGCAACGCCGCGGTGTTGCTCAGGAGGACGAGCTTGTAGAGGTTTGCCAGCAGGCGAATGACGATGAGCGAACCGAGGACTAGCCAGAGCAGCCACGAGCCGAGGCGAGCATAGCCGTCCATGAGCGTTTCACCCGTGGCGAGGACATAGCGGGCCGAAGTGTCGAGCCAGATAAAGCGGAAGAAGACGGCAAGCGCGAGAGCCCAAAGCAGAGCATAGCCTTGGGTTGCGCCCGTGACGGCGTTGGCGACGAAGTCTCCGGGCCCCAGGACGGTGAGGATAAAGACAAAGCCCGGCCCGAGGAGCCTGAACAGGCGGTTCATGCGTGGACTGATCCAGTTTGGCGGAGAAGCAGCAAACTGGAGCATAGCAGTGGCCGGAAGCGCCGCACAACCTGTGAGAACTCGCTCAGAGCAGGCCGCGCTCCCGCAGGTCGGGAATGATCTTGTTGCGCAAGCTTGGGGCAACGTTTTCCAGGTTGTCTTCCGGGCCGAACCAGACGAGCTCGGCGATCTCGGCGCTGGGCTGCGGCGCGCCGCGAAGCTCCCCTTGGTACAGCTCGATGCGGATTCGCTGGTGCATCTCGCCGTGGAGACGGGCGGCGACGTCCTCGTAGGAGCCGACGAGAGAGAGGTTGACAACCTTGATGCCGCCCAACTCCTCGCGGACTTCGCGGATAACGCACTGCTCCGGGGTCTCGCCGGGCTCGATCTTGCCGCCGGGCAGGATGAGGGCGCCTCCTCGCCTCTTCTTGCAGAGAAGCAGGCGGCCGTCGCGGACGACCATGAGTGCGGCCTTGTGGATGAAGGAGTTCATTGGAGGATGGGAAGCGCGAGGTGGTCTGCCGGAATGAACAGGCTGCCTTCGGTTGCGCCCTGCGGAGCGATCCGCGCCAGGCGCTCGTCCAGGGCGGCGAAGCTGATGCGCCGGCCAAGTGCGGCGCGGAAAGCCTCGGTGACCTGAGCCACCTGCTCCGGAGATTCGTGAACGAACTCGAGCCTGAAGTGAACGATGCCGGCTGCGAGCCAGTCTTCGAGGTGGCGCGCAGCCTGCTGGGCTTCGGCTCCAAACAGCGTGTTGCGGCAGCCGGCGTCGGCCATGAGCGGGTGGCGGCGTCCACTCGGGTCGCGCAGTTCGACGCGGTGCTTTTCGCACGGCCGGCCGCAGTCGTGGTAGCTCGTGCCGTTCGAAAGGAAGCGGGCGAAGGCGCAGTGCTCGGTGTGGAAGACGGGCAGATGCTGGTAAGCGATGGCTTCGAGGACGCCGCCGCCGGCTTCGGCGGCGAGGGCCGTGATCTGAGCGGCGTTGAGATCGTGCGTTGGAGTGATGCGCTCGAGGCCCATCTCCAGCAGTATGGAGGCAGTGATGGCATTGGCGGCGTTGAGACTGAAGTCGCCGCTGAGCCGCGGAACCCCCAAGCCGCGCAGGACCTCGAGCAGGCCGAGCGGCCGGACCAAGATGCCGCAGCCGAGGCGTGAGAGGAAGTCGGCGATGCGCTCCTCGCCGGGCTTGACGATACGCGGGCTGGCGACACGAGCCTCGATGCCCGTTTGCTGAAGACGTTCGACGGAAGGCTTCAAGCCATACAGGTCGAGGTAGTCGAGCGTGATGCTCGAAGGAGCGAGTTCGATGGCGGCTTCGAGTTGCTCAGGAGTTCGAACGAGAAGATGGATGGACGGCGGTTCGCGCGGGGTGCAGCGGCGCCGGATGGCGGAGAACACGGAGCGGAGCGCTTCATGCGGTTCACGCAGCGTGTTGAGTGGCGGGCTCTCCTGGAGAGCCTGCAATCGATCGACGGCTTCACGGCGCAACTGATTCAGCAGTGAGGCGGGAACGAATGGGAGACCTTCAATGCGGGTGTCGAGGCGCGCGAGTTCGTAGGGAGTGTTGCCGAGGCGCTCGAGTTGCCGCCGAGCGAATTCGGGCGTGAGTCCCCGGTTGGCGGCAGCCCGCAAAGACTCGGAGGAACACAGGTGGACCCGAAGCGTGGGGTGTGCGGCCAGTGTCCACTCGAGGCGCAGCGGCTCGACAGGGCGGGCATCGAGCAAGACATTGACGGGTTGTTTATGCAGCGGAGTTTCAGCATGAGTAAAGGCGCGGAGCCTCTTCTCGAGGGCGGGGTCATCCGTGCGCCAAAGCAGGTCGCCCGGGCGGATGCGAGAGAACCGGATGGCATCGTTGCCGAACTCGAGACGCAAGCGGCCCTTGCTCTCGACGACGGAGAAGACGCGGCCGCCCTCTTCATCTTCCTGAGGCGAGCGCCAGCCGCTCGAATCGAAGACGACGCCGTCGCCGGGCTTGAGGGGGGAAAGGGAGTTGGCTGGAGCAGGGTCGATGAACACGCAGTTGGAGGAGACTTCCGCGACGCGGCCCAACAGGACTCCGCGGTGGCGCGGGGCGCGGCCGCGGACAACAGCCTGGTGGTTCGTGCCGGTGAGGAAGTACGGCCCCATGCCACGCGAGTAGACCTGCTCGAGTTCGAGTTCCTCCGCTGGAGTGATGCTGAGGGCGCGCCCGGCCCAGGCTTCGTCGACCGCCTGGCGGTAGGCGCGGGTGGCGGCTGCGACGTACTCAGCCTCCTTGTAGCGGCCTTCGATCTTGAAGGCGGCGGCGCCGATCTCGATCAGCTCGGGGACCTGCTTGAGGGCGTAAAGGTCTCCGGGCGAGAGCAGGTAGCGGGCATCGCCGAGGGGCTCGAGGCGGCCGTCGACGAACATGTCGTATGGAAGCCGGCAGGCCTGAGCGCACTGTCCGCGGTTCGCGCTGCGGCCGCCCCAGGCTTCCGAAGAGAAGCACTGGCCGGAATAGGCGACGCACAGCGCTCCGTGGACGAAGACTTCGAGCTCGACATCGGCCTCGGCGGCGACTCGGCGGATTTCGGCGAGCGAGAGTTCGCGGGCCAGGGTCACGCGGCTGGCGCCCATCGCGGCGGCAAGCCGCGCTCCGGCGGCGTCGGTGACGCTCATCTGGGTGCTGGCGTGGATTTCAAGATCGGGCGCGATCTCGCGAGCGAGCCTGAGGACTCCGAGATCCTGCACGATGATGGCGTCGACTTGGGCTTCAGCGATGCGTGCCAGCGCCACGGCGGCGGATTCCAGCTCGTGGTCCCAGACCAGGGTGTTGAAGGTGAGGAAGCCGCGGACGCCGCGGCGGTGCAATGTCCGCATCGCCTCAGGCAGTTCATCGATGGAGAAGCCAACCTTGGCGCGGGCTGTGAAGTGCTTGAGGCCGAAATAGACGGAGTCCGCGCCGGCTTCGATGGCCGCGCGTAACTGCGGCCAATGGCCGGCCGGCGCCATGACTTCGGGTTTGGCGGGACGGCGGGGCACTCCTTTCAGGATGCCCGAAAGCTCAATCAAGAACCACGGCCTTCAGGAGTCTGTCGAGACGCGGGAACTTGCTGTCGAGATAGGCGTTGCCCTCGGACTGGATGCGGGTGGCGCTGGGGCCGGAGCCGGGCGGAGACCACTCGCCATATCCGGCGTAAAGCCTTTCGAGAACCTCCATGCCCTCGACCACCTGGCCAAAGGGAGCGAAACCGTCGCGGTCGAGAGCCCGGTTGTCCTTCATGTTGACGAAGATTTGCGTGCGGCGCGTGCCTTTGCCGGCTTGGGCGAAGCTGACCATGCCGCGAACGTTCTTCTGCTTGACGGGGTCGTCGGCGATGGGCATGGCGTTCATGAGCGAGTTGGTTTGCGGATCGCCGGAGAGGCCGAACTGAATGACGAACGTGGGCCGGACGCGGAAGAAGCGGGTGTCGTCGAAGAAGCGCATGTTGACCAGCTTCCAGAAGCGCTCGGCTCCCTTTGGCGCCCAGTCTTTGTGGACCTCGACAACAAAGGGGCCTTTGGTGGTGTCGAAGCGGACTCTGTAGACATCGGGCATCGGGCCTTCGCGTTTGGCGGCCTTCCTTGGCTCATCGGCCTTCTTCTCCGGGGCGCCTCCGCAGCCGGCCAGCACCGTAGCCGCCAGAATGAGGGTCAAGTTCCGCATGGCCTGATTTTATCCGGTAGACTTCGGGCATGGCGGCGCCAATTCGAGTCGATGAGCGGGATAACGTCGTGGTGGCCCTTGAGCCAGTGGCGCACAAGGTCGCGGCCAGGAAGATCGAGGCCGGTGAAGCGGTGCTCCGCTACGGGCAGGTCATTGGCCTGGCGGTTCGAACGATCGAGGAGGGAGAGGCGGTTGGGGAGGACATGCTTGATCTGCCCGCCCCGCCGCCGCTCGAATCGCTCGACCTGGAAAGCGTGGCGCCGCAGCCGCTGCCGCCTTTGGAGGGCATCAAGTTCGAGGGGTATCTCAACGCCGACGGCTCGGCGGGGACGAGGAACCTGTTAGGGATTTCCACGACGGTGCAGTGCGTGGCGGCGACGGTGGAGATAGCAGCGCGGCGGATTCGCGAAGAGGTACTGCCGCGCTTTCCGAATGTCGACGATGTCGTGGCGCTGACGCATCCTTACGGCTGCGGGGTGGCGATTGACGCGCCGGGAGCGGAGATCCCGGTCCGGACGCTGCGAAACCTGGCGCTGAATCCGAACTTCGGCGGCGAGGTGATGGCGGTTTCGCTGGGCTGCGAGAAGCTGCAACCGTCGAGGCTGTTCCCGCTGATTCAGGGCGAACCGTGGGTGGTGCGGTTGCAGGATGAGGAATACCGCTGCTTCGGCGACATGGTGGCGGCGATCATGCGGTTTGCCGAGAAGCGGCTGGGGCGATTGGACCGGCGGCGGCGCACGCAGTGCCCGGCGTCGAAGCTGAGCGTCGGGTTGCAGTGCGGCGGCAGCGATGCCTTCTCGGGGGTCACCGCCAACCCGGCAGTGGGCCATGCGGCGGACTTGCTGGTCCGGGCGGGGGCCACGGTTTACTTCTCCGAAGTGACCGAGGTGCGCGACGCCGTGCACCTGCTGGTCCCGCGATGCGCTTCGGCGGAAGTCGCCAGAGCGCTGGTTCGTGAGATGGCTTGGTACGACGCGTACCTCGCTCGGGGAGGAGCGGATCGCAGCGCGAATCCAACGCCGGGCAACAAGCGCGGCGGGCTGGCGAACATCGTCGAGAAGGCGCTGGGATCGGTCGCGAAGTCTGGCACGGCTCCGATTATGGGGGTCGCCGGTCCCGGCGAGAGGGCGGCGGCGCCGGGGCTCAACTTCGTGGCGACGCCGGCGTCGGATTTCATCTGTGGGACGCTGCAACTCGCCGCGGGGATGAACGTGCACGTTTTCACAACCGGAGAGGGCACGCCTTACGGACTCGCGATGGCGCCGGTCATCAAGGTGAGTTCGCGCTCGGCGCTGAAGGAAAAGTGGCCGGATCTGATCGATGTCGATGCAGGGCGGATCGCGACAGGGGCGGCGGCGGTCGAGGAAGTGGGGCGCGAAATCTTCGAGTTTGTGCTGGATGCGGCGAGCGGGCGGCGTCGGCCATGGGCGGACCAGTGGGGGCTGCACAATCGATTGGCCTTGTTCAATCCCGCTCCCGTGACGTGAGTCCGAAAAAAAGGCAATTCAGGCCCTTTATTCTCATTATGGGCGGATTTAGCATCTCCCCGTTGGCCTCACACAACGGCGCATCTTCGGGTGATGCCGTTGGGAGCCTGCGTGGCTCGTTGAAACGCGGTTCCCTCAACCTTCTGGCCCTCCTCTGGACCTCCCCGGAACCGCAATCGCGGAGTAATTCAGCATGTCTGAGGCAAACAAGGACCTCGTCCGCCGCTGGACCGAGGAGATCTGGAATCAGGGAAATTTACCGGCAATTGATGAGATTGTTGCCGCCGATTATGTTCACAACGACCCGGTGCAGCCGCAGTTCAAGGGCCGCGAAGCCCTCAAGCAGCACGTTGCCGCGGTTCATGCGTCCTTCCCCGATATTCACTACGCCATTGAGGATCTAATCATCGAAGGAGACAATGCCGCCACGCGCATTTCGTACTCGGGTACTCACCTTGGAGAATGGATGGGCATGGCTGCAACCGGCAAGCGTCTTGAGGGCACGGCGAACGTCCTGCTCCGAATCGCCGCCGGCAAGGTCGCGGAGATCTGGTCTGTTTGGGACGCGTTCGGCTGCCTGCAAACACTGGGAGCGGCTGCTGACCCGGCAGTCCTCGCGGCGAACAAAGCCATCGTCAGGCGCTATGCCGAAAATATCCACAGCGGCAATAACCCGGTGGCGTTTTCGCTCGTCGCCGACGACTTGGTCATGCACTCTCCTCACACCCCGCCGATCAACACCCGCGCGGAATTCGAGGATTACATCATCTCCACCGACGCCGCGTTCAACGGCCTTCGCGTCTCTGTGGGCGATCTCATCGCGGATGGAGACAAGGTTGCGCTGCGCTTTTCCATAACCGGCACGCTGACCGGTGAGTGGAAGGGGATTCCCCCCACCGGCAAGGCCATTGAGATCACCGGGACGGGCACTTATCGGCTTGAAGCAGGCAAGATCGCCGAAATGTGGATCGATTGGGATGCCCTCGGCGCGTTCCAGCAGCTCGGAGCAATCCCCGCAATGGTGTAAGGGGGAGACACCATGGGGAAACTCGAAGGGAAGGTTGCCGCCATCACCGGCGGTGCGAGCGGCATCGGCGCGGGCACGGCGCGTCTGTTCGTCCACGAAGGCGCGAGCGTGGTGATTTCGGACATCCAGGACGCCAAGGGAGAACAACTGGCCCGAGACCTTGGTCCGTCTGCTGTCTACCAGCATGCCGACGTCACTCGGGAACCCGACGTCAAGGCGCTGGTCGAACTGGTTCAGGACAAGTTCGGGCGGCTCGACATCATGTTCAATAACGCAGGATCTGTTCGAGGATGCCCCAGCATCCTGGAGGTGTCACTGGAGGACTACGAGGCCCACATGGCGGTGCTCATGCGCGGCGTCTTCCTTGGGGTCAAACACGCCGGGACGATCATGAAGCAGCAGGGTTCGGGGAGCATCGTCAACACCGCCAGCGTCGCCGGCCTGAGGACCGGCGGCAACCACGTGTACAATGCCGCCAAAGCCGCCGTGATCCACTTCACCCGCTCAGTGGCGATGGAGTTTGCCGACTATGGAGTACGGGTCAACAGCATCTGCCCGGGCGGCATCGTCACCCCGATCTTCGGAATCGCGGCCGGACTTTCCGCCGACAAGGCCGACAGGACGCTTGAAGCGGCGGGAAACGCGCTGAAGAACTTCCAGCCGATTCCGCGCGCCGGAACACCGGAGGACATTGCCCGCGCCGCTCTGTGGCTGGCCAGCGACGATTCCAGCTTCGTGACTGGCCATGCCCTGGTCGTCGATGGCGGCTTCACTCTCGGAAAGACCTGGAGCGCCAACGTGGAAATGTGGACCCAGTTCTTTGCCTCCTTGCGAGCGGCCGTTTGATCGTGCTTCGGATCTGCGCCCTGAAGCGGAGTGGATACCATCCGCCGGGCTGATGCCAGGCCTCGTCGCGCGGAAATCCGCTATAGGGCCAGTCTGCCCTGCCAGATCATCTCCTCGAGCCAGAACTTCCGCCGGAGGTAGATCTTCGCCCATGACAAATAAAGCACTGTCGAGAACTCCACGCTCTTATCGGCCAAGGTGATCTCGCTGGTCCGCGGAAATCGGAATACAATCGCCTGCCGCTTGCCGGGAACAGTTGTCATGGAGTCCGGGTGAATGTCCGCCATGCCCATCCGCTTGAGAGCTGTTTCGGACTTCATCCTCTCCTGAACCGCGCTCTCCTGCTTTGGCGCGGAGAGCTTTGGCGGGCAGATCACTCCGATCAGGTAATGCGGCTCGGTTCGCCCCAGGTACTCCTTCGCCTGTTTCAGAGCCTCCTCGCCCTGCCCGTAGGTGGCCCTCGCGTAGGCCTCCTGATACGGCGGCGCGCTCAACCAGCGGACCACAAACGGAATCCCGGGACGTTTAGGGCCTCTGTCGATAAAGCCCTCCGGTCCGGACCCCACAATGCTGAGCTCCGGGCTCCCAAACACAATGTCCACCGGTTGCGCCCACGGGGAATTGTTGAGCATCCTGACCAGATCGGCGTCGGTCCATTCCGAGGGGCTCTTGTCTTTCCAGGGATCGCTTGCCTCCAGCAACATCGCCGGTGTGAACCCGGCTCCGAGCAGCGTGCGCCGGGATATTCGGATCATGTCGCCGATTGTATTTGCCCTCCAGGAGAGAAGCAAGGCAGAGCCGCGGACGCCGCCTGTTCGGGACTTTTGCGGGAAGAATCTGTTGCGCCTGGAGATGGGCTGGATGGATCGGAGCCTGAACTTCACTTCAGTGGGGCCTCCGATCGTCCCAAACGGCGGGCGGCCGCAGTCTAATAACATTGGCCCGGGCGCACGGTCTTTAGCGGCGTGGATGGTATATCGACTGTCAACTCCCATTGAGGAACACCAGAGCCCGGCGGGTATTGGCCCCCCGGCTGATAAGGCCGTCCACCGGGCAGGTTGGTATAGCTCCTCAACTCGAACTCGTGCGCTCGGGGCACCCGGTTGAGGGCCATCACATGCGCTCCAGCGGCCAGAGCGCCAACCGGGAGGCCCAGGCGTGACTCGATTTCACGCAACGGCTGACCTTTGATGTTCTTCTCCTGAGTGATGTAACCGCGAACCGCGGTCAACGGGCCACGGTGAAGGGCCACAACCTTTACGGGCCGTTCCAGACCACCCTTACTCCATTTCTCAATCGCGAGTTCTTTAAGAATCAATTCTGGAGACTTCATATCGTCTTCAACCCGATGCCCTAACAAAATGGCTACCACCGGGGGCTCTGGAATACAACCGATCGCGGCATTCACCTGGGCCACGCCGGATTCGCGGGCGCTAACTCATCGCCGCGCCGCGCTTGCGTGACATAATGCCCCCTGATGCCGGCAGGGCCACAACTTTTGTTACTGACGCTGGGGGCGGTTGCGCTGCTGCTCCTCTTGATTCTGTGGGTCAGGCTCCACGCTTTCCTGGCGCTGCTGCTGACGAGCATGGCGCTTGGACTGGCGTGCGGAATGGCTCCGGCAAAGCTGCTGAAGTCGATCCAGAACGGCTTTGGGGAAGCGCTGGGCTTCATCGCGGTTGTGGTGGCGCTGGGGGCGATGATCGGGCGGTTCATCGAGCATTCCGGCGGGGGCAGGGCGCTGGCGGAACGGCTGCTGGCCACCTTCGGTGAGAAGCGGGCTGTGTGGGCCGTGTTGTGCGCCTCCTTCCTGATCGGGCTGCCGTTGTTCTTCGAGGTGGGGTTTGTGATTCTGGCTCCGCTGGCGATCAGCCTGACCCGGACGACGGGGCGTTCGCTGCTTTACTTCGGTTTGCCGATCGCCTGCGCTCTCACCGTGACCCACGCGATGGTCCCGCCGCATCCCGCGCCGGCGGCGGCGGCGCAACTGTTCGCGGCGGACCTGGGCAGAGTGATTCTGCATGGCATTGCGATTTCCGTTCCGATGACGCTATCGGGCGTTGTCTATGCGATGTGGATCTCGCGGCGGATTCACCTGCCGGTGCCCGACTATGCCAAAGAAGCGCCGGCGGCGGCGGTGGAGAATCCGCCATCCCCGTGGATCGTCGCGATTCTGCTGGTTCTCCCCGTTTTGCTGATTTTCGGCGGAACGGTGTACCCGGCCATGGGCTTTTTCGGACACCCCTTCACTGCGCTGACGGTGACAACGCTGGCGGCGATGTACGTATTCGGGGTGAGGCGTGGTCTGTCGCGAGACCAGATGGGGAAACTGGCGACCGACTGCCTGGGTCCGATGGGATCGCTGCTGGCGATCATGGGCGGGGGAGGGGCGTTCAAGCAGGTGATCGTGGACAGCGGGGTGGGGCCGTATGCCGGGAAATTGCTGGTCGAGGCGAACATCAGCCCGCTGGTGCTGGCGTACCTGGTGGCGTGCGCGATGAGGATCGCGCAGGGCTCGGCGACGGTGGCGATCATCACGGCGGCGGGGATCGTGGCGCCGCTGGTGAAAGAGATTCCCGGCTACACCCCTGAGATGCTTGTTTTGGCGATCTGCGCCGGTGGGACCATCCTTTCCCACGTGAACGACGCAGGCTTCTGGATTGTCAACCAGATGTTCGGGATGACTGTGCCGCAGTCGCTGCGGTCCTGGACGGTGATGAAAGTGATTACATCTTTGGTGGGAATCACGATCATCCTGGTTGTTCAAAGCCTTATCGCAAATTAACCCCTAACCACCTTTCAGGTCCTTGACTCTGATGGCATCTCGCGATAGTTTGAGTGCTGCCCAATCACACTCAGGGGTGAGTCACATGAGAGCTATAATCCTCTTCGTCTGCGGGCTTCTCGTTACGGGGATGCCAGCTTACTCCCAAGCCGGCCTCGGCTCGATCACAGGCACAGTCGTCGACTTGTCGGACGCGCCGATTCCCGGCGCTGCCGTCAAAGTTGTTCAGCTTTCGACGAACTCGGAGCGGAATACCGTCACCAACGACGTTGGGATCTTTTCACTTCCATCGCTGGTCGCCAGCAAGTACGAGGTGACGATCACCGCGGCCGGGTTCCGGACGAAGACGATCAAGGACCTGGGGCTCAACGCATTTCAGAACCTTGCGCTGGGGCGGATTCAGATGGAGTTAGGCACGACGCAGACCACTGTGGACGTGCACGCCGAGATCCCTCTGATGACCACCGAGAACGCGGTGCGCAACGACGTCATTCAGGCGAAGCAAGTGACAGACATGCCGCTTCAGGGGCGGAACTGGACGACGCTGCTAAAGGTAATTCCGGGGTCGTCGCCGAACAACACGAACGCGATCAACGGGCGGGACGCTGGCTATGACGGCTACGGCGATTTCCGGGTGAACGGCAAAGCGTCGAATCAGACGCAGGTGAACCTGGACGGAGGTTCGAATGTGGATCACGGCTCGGACACAAAGACGACGGTGACGCCGAGCCTGGAGTCGATCCAGGAGGTCGCGATTCTGGCGAACAACTTCCAGGCCGAGTATGGCAACCGCGCGGGAGTCGTCATTAACATCGTCACGAAATCGGGATCGAACCAGTGGCACGGAACGGCGTGGGACTATCTGCGAAACGAAGTGCTGAACGCAAGGCCGTGGAACGAGAGCTTCTTTGGGCTGCCGAAGCCGCGGTACCGCTATAACTACTTTGGCGGCAATCTGGGCGGACCGATCAAGAAGGACAAGCTGTTCTTCTTTTACAACTACGAAAACCTGAAGCAGGACACACCGACGATCACGCAGCAGATCCGGGTTCCGACCGAGTTGGAGAGGAAGGGCGATTTCTCGCAGACGGTGAACGCCAACGGCACCCGGCCGACGATTTACTACCCCGGGACGCAGGCGTCGGGAAAGCCTGTGCTGATTCCGAACAACATCATTCCTCAGAATCTGATCACGCCGCTCGGCACGGCAATCATGAACATCTATCCGCTGCCGAACCTGAAGAACGAGACGAACAACAATTACCTGAACCAGTATGCGAGGGTGAACAACCGCTATCTGAACGTGGTGAAGGTTGACTACAACATCAGCGAGTCGATGCGCGCCTATGTGCGGTTCAATTACGATTACCAGCACTACCGCGACATGGTGACTTGGGCCGCGGGGAGCAACCTGCCTTTTGTCATCACCGGGTGGAACCGGCCTGACAAGGCGCTGACGGCCAACCTGACGAAGACGATGTCGGCGAGCATGGTTGTGGAGACGCTGTTCAACTGGCAGAAGGACTTCGTCAACGCTCCGATTGAGGTCTCCGGCGATCCGGAGAAGATCGACCGGGCCAAGATGGGCCTGTCGGGATTGCCGGTGGCCTATCCGGTCAAGACCAACATCCTGCCCCAGATTTCAGGGACCGGATATCAGGACTTCCAGTTCAACCGCTTCCCCTGGTATGCCATCGCGCCCGAGTATCAGGTCGCGCAGACGTGGGCATGGACGAAGGGAACGCACCTGATCAAATGGGGCGGCCAGTACATTCAGAACCGGAAGGACGAGATCAATCAGGCAATTGAGAAAGGCAACTACAACTTCGGAGTCAACACGGCCAGCGACTTCGACATGGGCTACAGCCCGGCGAATATTCTCACGGGGGCGCTGTCTCAGTTCACACAGGTGTCCAACCCCTCGCACAAGCTGAGCATGTTCCAGGACGTCCACTTCTTCATTCAGGACACCTGGAAGGCAACCTCGAATCTGACGTTTGACTTTGGCATGCGCGTTTACCACATCCCGACCGAGCACAACACGGACTACGACGTGACGCTCGACGCGGCCTTCGTTCCCGGCAAGTGGGATCCGTCCAAGGCGCCGCGGTATTACGTGGTCAATCCGAAGAACACGAAGACGCTGATTGATCCGGCCTATCCTGACAAGCCGCTGCCGGCCAACGTGTTCAACGAGCTGCTGTATTCACTTGTGCCGGGGTCGGGCGATCCGTTGAACGGCGTCGTGCCGCTGAGGAAGGACACCATCGGCGAGGCGGGGATCCGGAACCCGAATTATCTGCTCTTCGCGCCGCGAGGCGGCGTCGCGTGGAAGTTCATGGACAAGACGGTCTTGAGGGCGGGCTTCGGCTGGTCCTACAACCGGCCGACCATCGGGCAGGCGACGGGGACTTATCAGAACGGAATGGCGGACCAGGCCGATTACCGGCAAACGAGCCTCGCCACGCTCGTCAATTCAACAGTGAAGCGGCTTTCGCCGAGGTCGTTTGGCGCGATGGACGAATCGAGCAATGCGGCGCCGACGGTCTACGACTATTCGATCTCGATTCAGCGGGAGTTGCCGTTCAACATGGTGCTGGACGTCGCCTACGTGGGCAATATTCAACGGCACCAGGTGATTCAGTTCAACATCAATCAGGTGCTGCCGGGCACCTCTTACAATCCCAAGTACATCGACCCGCGCCTGGCGGGGAACAATTTTTACGGCCCGATTTCGGCTTCGAATCCCGGCCCTTTGCCGGGAACGCAGACCGTCGACTCCAACCTGATGCGTCCGTATCAGGGATTCACGACGTTGAATCTGATCACGAACGTCGGGAACGCGCACTACGACTCGTTACAGTGGTACGTCAACAAGCGCCTCAGCCATGGATTGACGTTCCAGGTGTCGCACACCTGGAGCAAGCTGATTTCGGGGACTGAAAGCGTTGGTCCCTTCTTCGCCCACTGGCGGAAATACACCGGCTACATCGCCAACGAGCACCGGCCGCAAGTCTGGGCGTTCAATTACACCTACGATGTGCCGCGGCTGAGCTCCAAGTTTGGGTGGAACAACGGATTCGCCCGGCAGGTGTTCGACGGGTGGGGGCTGGCCCACATGATGAACTTCTACAGCGGGCGGGCGCTGACGCCGACGTTCGGCTTGCAGTATGCAAGCAACACTCAGGGCGTGGCCAATGTCAATTCGGTGTTCACGGGGAGTCCGGACTTCGCTCCGCGCATTCTGCCTCTGGGCACGAATCCAAACTGGGGCTTGGACGACATGGCCCATATGTTCGACCTCAACGCTTTCGGGATCCCGGCGATTCCGGGCGACGGCAGCGGGTCGAGGAACTACCTGTGGTCGCGGGGGACATTCTCGAACGACATCAATGTGACCAAGGAGTTCCCGATCAGGGAGCGGCTGGGCCTCGAACTCAGAGCCAGCTTCTTCAATCCATTCAACCAGGTGAGACGGCAAAATCTGAACACGGGATTCACTTACAAGATGAAGGGGCGGACTCTGGCTGACGGCTACTACTTGTTCAATTCGCCGGAGATGCAGGTGAAGAACCTGTTGGAGCGGCTGCCGAATTCGACAGAAGCCGAGAAATACAACCAGTATCGTAACGGCGTGGGCCACGAGAACGTGACGAGCGTGATGGACATGCGGAGGATCGAGATCGGGGTCCGGCTGCGGTTTTGAGCACCGGGCCCCAACCGGCATGGCGGCCGGAGACGAGGACGCCGATCACGGCGCCGTGGCGAGTGGCTGAACTGCGCGCCGAGCTGAATCCAACAAAGCCGCAATGACAGGAGTGGCCGTGTCCTGCGCCTTCAATGTATCTTGGAGGGCGATGCGATCACTCAGTTTTTTCGTCGTAGTTGCCTTGCTCTCGGCTCCGGCAAGCGCCGCCGGGAACAGAGCCAAGAACGTCATTATTTTCCTCGCCGACGCCGCAGGGCTATCCACGCTCAACGCGGCGAGCATCCACGGGCACGGCGACGCGCAGAAGCTTTTCGTGCAGAGCTGGCCACATGTGGCGCTGAGCGATACCTCTACGGCGGGCAATTGGGTGAGCGACTCGGCTGCCGGCATGACGGCGATCGTGACCGGGGTGAAGACGCAGAACGGCGTGATCAGCATGGGGCCGGACACGGAGCGGGGCAAGAAAGACGGCGCCGTGTTGAAGACGCTGTTGGAGTACGCCGAGGAGAAGGGGCTTTCGACGGGTGTCCTGTCGAATGTCAACATCGCGGACGCCACGCCGGCGGCGTGCTACGCACACGCCAACGACCGGCGGAAGTTCGGGGAGATCTTTCTACAGGTGTTCAACCCGAGGTTCGGCGACGGAGTGGACGTGGTGATCGGCGCGGGGAGGCCGGCGATCTACAAAGCGATGAAGGAATTGAACCAGGATCTGGATGCTGTCGCGGCGGCGAAGCAGCGCCCGGTGAGGACATCGCTCGACGAGGTTCCGGCGGAGGATCTACGGCCGGTGGTGGTGACGGAAAAGGAGCCCGACGTGCCCGCGGCGGCGCGCATGGCGCTGAACAGGTTGGCGCGGAACAGGAAGGGCTACTTTCTGATGATCGAGTGGGACGCGCACACGGACGATCCGCAGAAGGGCCTGGACAACTTGGTCGCGTTCGACAAGCTGATCAGGGAGATCGCTTCAAAGGTGAATCCGAGGGAGACGCTGCTGCTGTTCGCGGCGGACCACTCTTTCGGGATGTACGTCCGGGGCGGCAAGAAGGGCGATCCGCTGCTGAGGGGGCTGGACGAGTGGAAGCAGAAGTACCCTGGCGAGAAGCCGAGAACGATCGAACTGCCGAACATCAACGTGTTGAGGAGCCACACGGCAGAAGAGATCGTGGTGGCGGCGACAGGGCCCGGCGCGGAGCGGGTTCAGGGATTCATGCCAAATACGCGGATTTTCGATATTGTGATGGCGGCGTACGGCTGGCCCGGCGGGAAGAAGTAAAAGACGGCGTCAGAGATGCCAGCGGTTCGATTCGTTCTCGCGGCAGGGGTTTGCGCGGCGCTGGCGTGCGCCGCGCCGCCCGCAAGGAAGGCGGATGTCGTGATCTACGGCGCGACGCCCGCGGGTTTGACGGCGGCTGTGGCGGCGTCGAGGGAGGGCGTTTCGGTCGTTGTCGTGGAGCCGGCAGGGCACATCGGCGGGATGGTGACCGGCGGCATCGCGATCACGGACACGGCGACGCCGGAGTACGTCGGAGGGCTGGCGCGGAAATTCTTCGAGGAAGCGGCAGCGTTACAGGGGAGGCCCGCGAAAGAGGAGCCGCCGCTCATGCAGTTTCGAGGGCGAAGCATCCCATTTCGCATGCCGCGGCGCTGGGATTTGGAGCCGAAACTAATGCGGCAGGTGTTTGAGGGCTGGGTGCGCGAGCACCGGATTCCGATTCTGACCGCTCAAACGGTGGCGAGCGTCGCAAAGGTGAACGGGGCAATCAGATCGATTCGGCTCCCTGACGGCAGCGTGATTCAAGGGCGCGTGTTCATCGACGCGAGCTATGAAGGCGACCTGATGGCCAAGGCACAGGTCGGCCACACATGGGGACGGGAGAGCGTGAAGAAGTACGGCGAGAGCCTGGCGGGCGTACGCGAGCCCCATTTCAGGCAGAACTACGGTGAGGAGGTCTACGGCACGCCCGGCATCGAGTACATGCATCACGGGCAGTTCGGGGCGGATATCCGGGCGAGGGACGGGCAGGGACGGTTGCTGTGGGGAGTGGCGCCGCGGCCAAGCGGGCGGGTTGGCGACGCAGACCGGCTGATGCAGGCCTACTGCTTCCGGCTGATTGCGACGCAGCGGAAGGACATTCTCGTGCCGTGGCCGAAGCCGGACAGGTACGAGCCGGAGAGGTATGAACTGCTGCTGAAGTACATCGAGGCCCATCCGGGGATTTCTTTCGCGCGCCTGGTTCATCTGGGCCCAATTCCGAACGGCAAGTGGGACCTCAACGCGAGCGGGCCGTTTTCGATTGATTACATCGGGGGCAACAGAGGCTTTGCTGAGGCCTCACCGGCTGAGCGGCGAAGGATCTATCAGGACCATCTCAACTACCAGAAGGGGTTTTTCTGGTTCCTGGCCCATGACCCGCGCGTGCCTGGGCCATTGCGTGACGAGGTGAACGGTTGGGGGCTTTGCAGGGACGAGTACGCGGACTCGGGCCACTGGCCGCAGCAGTTGTACATCCGCGAGTGCCGCAGGATGGTTGGCGAGTACGTGATGACGGAGCGCGACGTCCTGAGGGACAAAGTGAAACACGATTCGGTGGGGATGGGCAGTTTCGTGCTCGATTCGCACTGGGTACAGCGGTTCGAGACCAAGGAAGGATTTGTGCGGGTGGAGGGTCACCTGGACGAATCCATCAACCTCAGCCGCGCGCCGTACGAGATTCCGTACCGCAGCCTGACGCCGAAAGCGCAGCAGTGCCGCAACCTGCTCGTGCCTGTCTGTCTGTCGGCCTCGCACGTGGCGATTTGCACGATCCGGATGGAGCCGGTGTACATGATGCTGGGCGAGGCGGCGGGCGTGGCGGCGGCGATGGCGGCGACGACGAACAAGGCCGTGCAGCGAATCGACGTTGCAGAGCTGCTGCGGACTCTGGAGGGGCACGGCGGGATTCTCAACCGGAAGAGCGCGGGAGTGAAGTAGCCTGGGCTACTTGTTCTGGCGGAACGGCTCGCCGGCTCTCAACTCGCACGGGAGGTTGACGACGAAAGAAGCGCCTTTGCGGACCCCTTCGATGCGAGCGGGGAGCCGCCGGCGATTCGTCGGATGCGCCCGTTCCGGGCCTTCCATGAAGGACACTATCGCGCCCGCGTGATTGTTCAGGGGTACGCGCGCGCCGCGGCGCAACCCGGCCTAAGAAGGTGGTCAACGCGATGAACATGAGGCGGACCGCGATCAGGGTCCGCCTCCGGTTCTTGCGAGCACAACTCTGAGAAGACGCCGGCCCTACCCTGAATGCCGGCCGAAGACGATGATGCCTATCTCTTCGCCCTCGACGCGGACCTTGAGGACCCAGTCTTCGTCACCCTGCTTGTCAAGCGTTTCGCGCCCGCTGACGGCGCTCAGCCCCAGGCAAAGCGGGTGAGCGCTCTTCCGGGCCTTCTGGCTTGCGCCCAGGATCTCCTGGAACGTGAGGTTCGAGTCGACCTTCGTGTCCACGTCAAGGTTGGTGAGCACGAGGAAATCGCGCTGCGGGGCGAGGTAGTAGTGGTTCGGCTCATTTGGGTAGAGGGTGTAGCGAAGGCCGTACACACCCTCCGGGACAGCTTAGCCTCGGCGGTCGGTAAACTTTCCTGTAACCCGGATGAAACCGATCATGGCTCCGTGAGGAATCTTCATGAAGGCGACGTCCGGGCTTTCCGGCTTCTCACCGTTGGGAAGGGTGTCCCGCACCCAAATCTCGACGGTGGCTCCGCCCGGTCCTTTCAGTTTGACGCCGCCATCCGAGCAGCGGACGCCCCGGGCCTTGACGGCCTCCGGCAGCGATCCGGCGGTCTCCACCTCCGGCGTGGTGGCGGCCTGCGCCGCGCCGCAGGCGGCAAAGACAGCAATTGCGATAAAACCAGTCCTCTTTGACATCCCTTGGATCTCCTCTTCCTTTCAAGCCGGGCTTCGGATTCGCCTTGGCCATAGCCCGCGCTCCGTGTAAGATACTTGAGATCGGGGAAGCGGGCCCTGGGAGACGGCGGATTTTCATTTGAGTTTTTTCTGGGAATGAGGAATGTCCAAGCAGATCTATTACTTCGGGCAGTTTTCACTGGACCCGGCAGAGAGGCTGTTGTTACGCAGCGGAGCGCCGGTCGGCCTCTCGCCAAAGATCTTCGATCTGCTCCTGCATCTGTCAGGCAACGCAGGGCGGCTGGTTTCGAAAAAGGAACTGATGGATGCCGTCTGGGCCGGCACGTTCGTCGAGGAGGCGACGCTGGCCCGGGCGGTTTCGGACTTGAGAAAAGCGCTGGGTGATGGCGAAGCCGGGCAGAGATTCATCGAAACAGTCCCCAAATTCGGCTATCGATTTATTTGCGATGTGGCCGTTCGCGGGGCGGACGCGGAACAGGGTGACGACACGGCCGGACCACGGAGAAGCAGGTTGCGATGGGCTGTCGGCGCTGTCGGGGCGGTTGTTGGACTCAGTGGATTGATTTGGATTGGAGTCTGGAATCGTCCGTCCGGCCCGGCTACCATTGAATCCGTTGCGATCCTGCCGATTCGAGCCGAGTCAATCCCGCTCGGAGCGGCGGACCCGGGAGTGTCCATCGCCGACACACTGATCACCAGCCTGAGCAGGGCGACGACACTGGAAGTGCGGTCGCTCAACGCAGTGAGGAGGTATGCGGGCAAGGAAGTGGATCCGCTGGAGGCAGGCAGAGAACTGCGGGTTGATGCGGTGCTTGAGGGATCTCTTCTCTCATCGGGCCAGAAAATGCGCTTGAATGCCAGGCTCCTGCGGGTAAAGGATGGACGGACGTTGTGGTCTGGAACGATTGAGGAAGAAACCGGCGATCCGCTCAGCCTGCAGGACCAGTTTGCGTCTGAGGTGGCGAATTCGATCTCCAGCCACCTCACAGAGGAGCAGCGTGCCGCGCTGGCCGACCACGGAACGACAGATCGGTTGGCGCAACAGAGTTTGTTGAGAGGGCGACAGTACTCTGCGCAGCGGTCGGGCGACGGCTTCAGACGGGCGATCGAGTGCTTCGAGGATGCGATCCGGCGAGATCCCAATTAGGCTGAGGCTCACTCGCTCCTGGCGGAAGCCTTGTTCATCTACAACGGCTACATGTTCAGGTCACAAGAGGCGTCAATCGCAAGGATACGGGATGAAACGCGGAAAGCCATTGACCTGGACCCCCGGCTCGGGAGCCCTCACCGTGTGCTCGCTCTGGTGGCGGAGAACTACGACTATGACCGCGTGACAGCAGAAAGGGAATACAAGATCGCTCTGCGGCTCGACCCACGCGATGCCACGACCCACCATTTCTACGCGGAGTTGCTCGGGTTGATGGGGCGATTTGAAGAGGCTGAACGCGGTTTCGAAGTCGCGAGCAGGCTGGATCCAACATCACTGATCATCCAGGTAGATTGGGCGAAGACACTATGTTTTGCGCGGAGATTTGATGACGCTCTCCGGCGGATCCAGAATGTGGCCACGCAGGATCCCGGTTTCCAGGCGGCGTTAGGGTACCTCGACTACATCCGGTTTGCACGGCAAGAGTATGAAGCGGGTGCGCGACATAGAAGTGGTGATCCGCGCGGTTTCTTTTTTGGGGCTGGTGATCCGAGCGTATATGCTACGCTCGGAGTCAGGAGGCCTCATGATCCCGCAATCCCTGGATTCCCTCGAACAGCAACGCGCCGCCATCGCGCTTGAGATCGCCTCTCTCGGCGATCTGCGCTGCGGCTCCATCACT
>JACADU010000044.1 GCA_013388415.1 Bryobacteraceae bacterium | reverse complement strand
GGCAGGTTTGAGCTGGGCAAGCAGCCGGGCGGCTCGTTCCATTTCGATGGCCAAGCGTGGGGGAGGAAATGTCAGTTTAGCACGCCAGCCGCAGCCCGGCCTTCATGTTAGGCTCGTGGTTCGCGATGTTAATCCTGGCCAGCCAATCCCCGCGCCGCAAGGAGATTCTCGCCAACGCGGGCTTCCATTTCGAGGTGCGTGTACCGGGCGTTGAGGAGATCCGCCGGAACGGCGAGTCTGCCGAGGAATACGTCGAGCGGCTGGCGCGCGCCAAAGCGCTGGCCGCCGCGCGCGACGGCGCGGAATGGGTGCTGGCGGCAGACACGACAGTCGTCTGCGAAGGCAGCATCCTCGAAAAGCCGGAGGATGCCGCCGGCGCCGCGCGCATGCTGCGAATGCTGTCCGGGCGCGCGCACTTCGTCTTGACTGGAGTGTGCGTGCGGCACCAGGGATTCTCCTGGAGCGCCGTCGAATCGACGCGAGTGTGGTTTTCCCCGCTCAGCCAGGACGACATCAGCCGCTATGTCGCTGGCGGCGAGCCCATGGACAAGGCTGGAGCTTATGCCATCCAAGGCGCCGCCTCCGCATTCATCCCCCGGATCGAGGGCTGTTACTTCAATGTGGTCGGGCTGCCGATTGCCAGGGTCCGTCTGTTGCTCGCCGAAGCCGGCTACAATTTCAGCCGCGGATAGCGCGCCCGGACCCAATCGACGAATTCGTCCGGCACGGGCATTGTCGACAGGCGCCCCTGCCTGACCAGCAGCCAGTCGTTGAACAGCCCGCTCGACTTGATTTCGCTCAAACGGATGGGCGGCTCAATCATCCCCAGGAACCTGAAGTCCGCGACCCAGGATTTCGGCGCGGCAGCGCCGGTCCGGGGCGCCGAGTCCACTTTCGCCAGCCCGACGATCGCCGACTCCCCACCGGAATGATAGATGAACACTTTGTCGCCTTTCTTCATGCTCCTGATGAAGCCAGCGGCCTGAGGGTTGGCCACGCCATCCCAGACGGTCCTGCCATCGGCTTTAAGTTGTTCAATCGAATAGGTTTGTGGGTCTGTTTTCGCCAGGAACCAGGCCATGATCACCTCCTTGTTCGTGCGTTCGGGAGCCGCCGGCGCACCTGAGGTACAATAAAACAAATCTTGCGGTGATTTGCTTTGGGACTAAAGTCCAGGGAGCATACCCTCGATGGGCATGTTGAGGCGGGAGCTCAGGGTCTATCTGTGGAGTAGTGGAGATATGTCGAACGAAGTCAGGGCAGGCGCACGCTTGAGGTTGGCGATCCTGGTGTGCCTGGCAGCCGCGGCGGCGGGCGGGCAGCAGGCTCAGCAACCGGAAGCGGCCAAACCGGCGGAAGTAAGGGACGCGAGCCGGGTCGACCCGAAAGAGATTCTGACCAAGACCGGCACGGAGATGGAGGCGGGCGCGCCCGTCGACCCGAAGTCCTACAAGATCGGCGCTGAGGACGTTCTCGGCGTCTACGTCTGGAAGGAGCGCGAGTTCAGCGGCCAATACGTCGTCCGTCCGGACGGCAAGATCACAATGCAGCTCGTCGGGGAGTTGACCGCGGCCGGACTGACGCCAGAGCAATTCCAGGCGCGAGTGGCCGAGGCCCTCACCAAGTACCTGAACCAGCCGCAGGTGATCGTCTCGGTGCTCCAGGTTCGCAGCAAGAGGTACTTTGTCTCCGGGGAAGTGAACCGCAGCGGGCCCGTTGCGCTCGTGACGCCGACGACGGTTCTTCAGGCTCTCTCGTCGGCGGGTCTCCGCGAGTGGGCCAACAGGAAAAAGATCGTGATCATGCGCGGCGCCGAGCGGATCAAGTTCAACTACAACGACGTCATCAAGGGCAAGAAGATCGAGCAGAACATTCTGCTCCAGGATGGCGATCACATTTTTGTGCCTTAACCGGCGATTCGCCGGCGGCAGGAAAGGGCAGGCGCTAGGGGATGAATCCAACCACAAACGCGAACGAGATGCCGCTGTCGGTGTCCCGCCGCACGCTGGACGTGGAGGACTACATCGACATCATGAGGCGCCACCGCGCCTGGATTGTCGGGCCGTTGTTCGTCGGGCTGGTGGCCGGTGTAGTGACGGCGTTTCTTTGGCCCAACAGCTACGTTTCCAGCGGCACCATCCGCATCGTTCCGCCTCAGGTCTCGCAGCGCCTGATGCAGAGCAATATCAGCGAAGAAATGACCCAGCGGATTTCGGCGATCTATCAGAGCTTGACCAGCCGCGAGAGCATGAAGGCGCTGATCCAGACCTACAACCTGTATCCGGACGAGCGGAAGCGCCTGCCGCAGGAGGACGTGTTCGAACAGATGCGGAAGGATATCAATCTGGGGCCGGTGCAGTCGATGGCATCCAGAAGCACGAACAGCCGCATCAACGCCTTCAGCGTGAGCTACTCATACTCCGACCGGCGAATCGCGCAACGGGTATGCCAGGACCTGATCTCGAAGTTCATCGACGAATCGATCAAAGCGCGGTCGACGCAGTCGATCATGACCACCGAGTTTTTCAAGGATCAGTATGAACTCGCCCGCCGCGAGCTCGAGGAAATCGACCAGAAGATCATGGCGCTGCGGATCCGCAACGGCGGGCAGCTCCCCGATCAGGAAGGAATGATGATCAGCCGGATTGGAGCGCTGGAGGCAGGACTACAGACCGTCTCGATGCAGATCTCGCGGGCGAACCAGGACAAGCTGCAACTGCAAACGCAACTGCGCCTGCTGCGCGAGCAGGCGAATTCCATCCAGCAGACGACCGTCATCGAAATCCCGGCGCAAGCGGCGGCGAAAAACCAGAAGCTCGCGGATCTCGAGAACGAGATCCAGAAGATCGAGGCTGTGCTTTCCACGATGCGCGAGACCTACAAAGAGGCGCATCCGGACGTTCAGAGGCTGCTCGGCTATCTGCGTTTGAAGCAAAAGGAACGAGACCGGCTGCTCGAGGAGAGCGAAACGGCCAAAGTGGAGACGCCGGGCGGCCCGCAGAAGCGGACCGTCACCAACCCGGAAGCGGTGCGTTCGCTGCGGGAATTGAACGCGCAGATCGCGACCATCCAGACGGCGTTGCAGAACAAGGACCAGGAGATCGAGGAGTTGACGCGCCAGCTCAAGGATCTCCAGGCCAGGCTCCGGACCGTTCAGGCGAAGGCGGAGACCGCTCCTGCCGTCGCGCAGGAATATGCGCAGTTGATCAGCGGCCGCGAGCAGGTGAAGCGGCGCTACGACGACCTTGCGAACAAGATGCAGCTTTCCTCAATGGCCTCCGATCTGGAGAGCCGCAAGCAGGGTGAAACACTCGAGCAGTTGGAGGCTCCAAACATCCCGGAAGAGCCGTACGCTCCCAAACGGCCTTTCATTATCATGTTCGGGCTGATTGCGGGTTTGGGGACTGGAGTCGCGCTGGCGGCAGGGCGCGAACTGCGGGATTCCTCCTTGAAGAATCTCAAGGACGTCCGCGCGTACACGAAGATGACTGTGCTCGGCAGCATCCCGTTCCTCGAAAACGATTTTGTCGTCCGCAGGCGGCGCCGGCTGAGCTGGCTCGCCTGGGCGGCCACAATTGTCATCGGCGTCCTGTTGATGGCGGGATCGGTCGCCTACTATTACACTTCCAACACCTAGATGAGAGCATTCAGGGCGGCACGACTGGCCATTCGTTCACGCGGGCCGATCTCACGGCGTGACGCGATCCTTATGCAGAGGAGAATCCATCGTCAATGAGCCGAGTACACGACGCGCTTCGCAAGGCCGAGACCGCGGTCTTTGCCCCGCAAGCTCCGCCCAATGCGCAGCCGCAGAGTCCGGAGCCCCCGATGCATCCGGCGCGGCCGGCCGCATCCACGCAACCGGCTCCGCCTCTGGAGATCGACGACCTCCTGAGCAGGATCAAGACGATTCCATTCACGCCGTCGCCGGATGCCTCGCTGTTGGACGTGAACCGACCGAATGAGGCGCCGGCGGAGGAATTCAGGAGTCTGCGGACGAGGCTGAACCATCTGCAGAATCTCCAGCCGATTCACTCGGTCGTCATCACCTCGGCGTCTCCCGCCGAGGGCAAGAGCTTCACGGCGGCGAATCTCGCCCTTGCCCAGGCGCAAATGGAAGGCAACACGACGCTGCTCGCCGATTTCGATTTCCGGCGCCCCGTGGTCCACACCTTGTTCCAGATTCCCCGCTCGCCCGGCATCACCGATTACCTGCAAGGCAAGGCGAAGCTCGAGGAGATCGTCCGCAAAGTCGAGGGTTCCAGCCTCTGTATCGTTCCCGCCGGCGAGGCGGTTCTGAATCCGCTCGAACTGCTCAATCTGCCTGAGGCGAAGGCTCTCATCGAGAACCTTCCCCGAGTGTTCAATTGGGTGATCATCGACACTCCCCCGCTCCTGTTTGCGGCCGACGCGAACCTGCTGTCGACGATGGCGCACGGGCTGATGATGGTGGTCCGGATCGGCCACACAACGATCGACGCCGTGACGCGCGCCATCAGTTAGCTGTGCGAAAACAACGTCTTGGGGATTGTCGTCAATGGCGCCCACAAGGGCGAGCTGTACAGCAAGTACACCTACTACCACAGCTACTATTACAGTAAAGGGGAGTAGTCCACCCGCCTCCCCATGATTCCTTCGCCTAATGAAAGTTCTTCTGGCGCTCAGGGGCTTTCCGTACGGGTCTGCCGCCTGATGGCGGGGTTCGATGCCGGCTTCGCCGGCGGCGTTGCCGTGATCGCGTGGTTTGTCATCCATTCGCGGATGTCCGGCGAGCTGTGGTGGTCGAAACTGAACGTGGCGGGAGGCCTCTTCTACGGGGGAAATGTTTACTCGATGGGACTCGGGCGGGCGACGCTCGCTGGAGCCTCTTTGCTGCTGATTGTCTATGCTCTCGCCGCCGCGGTCTTTGCGCAGTTGGCGCCGGTGAAGGGCTACGCGCGAAACGCCCTGTTCGCGCTGCTGTATTCGGCAGTCGTGCAGTTGGCGTTCGACCGTTTCTTCTGGCCGAGGCTGGAGGCGTTTGCTCCGTCGTTTTTCGCATTTCAGGTGACGCTCGCCGGACACCTGCTCTACGCGCTTTCGCTGACGCGCTTTCCGGGGCGGTTCCGCTCGCTGGCGTTGACATTTGGCGACGCGGCATGGGCGGTTCAGTTCTTCGCCGAGCCCGCCCCGGCTCAAGCGCCCGTCGAGGCGCCCGCCGCGGTCGAGACCGGGCCGGAGGCCTCCTCGTCCGGCGAAGGCGGGGAAACCGCCGGGGAGCCTCCACCGCGCTCCCCGGAGGCGCCATCCGCTCCTTCCCCCCCACATTGTTGAGCACGAAGCGGATCGGCTAGAATATGGGATTCGGACCTGCGTGCGGGATCGTTCCCTGAAACGCCTCACGGCCCCGGCACGTCTGAGGCGAAAGGCACGTTGAAGAAAGGATTTTGACTGCTCACGATGATCCACAGGCGGAATAGCCTGCCCGCCCTCCTGTTGTGCCTCCTGTCCGCCGGAGTCATCGGGAGTGTGCAGGCGGAGGCTCAAAGCCAGGCGCCTCCACCGGCAAGTCAAGACCAGCGGCCAGCAGAACCACCCAAGCCGGCCCCAAGCAAGCGGACGAGTCCATTCGAATCAGTCTCTCCCGCGCCTGAAGCGCAGACTCCGAAGCCGCCGGAGGCGCCCAAGCCGGCATCTCCATTTGAACGGCCGGCCGAGGTCAAGCCGGAACCGGCCAAGCCGGAAGCCGCGAAGCCCGGACCCGAGCAGCCCAAACCCGAAGCTGAGGCGCCGCGGGCAATCCAGGACGTCATTGAGGCGGTCGAGTTCCGCGGTTCCCGCCGCGTTCCCCAGGACACCTTGCGGGCGCTGATCTTTACAAAGAAAGGCGACCGGTTCGATCCCGACGCCCTCAATCGCGATTTTATGGCGCTCTGGAACACCGGCAGGTTCGACGACATTACGCTGGAGCGCGAAGCGGGAAAGACCGGCTGGATCGTCCGCTTCGTTCTGGTGGAACGCCGCGTCGTCCGCTCCATCAAGTACGAAGGCAACAAGAGCATCACCGTCAGCGAGATCCTCGATCGATTCAAGGAGCGCCGCGTCGGCTTGGCCGTCGAACAGCAGTACGAACAAGGGCGCGTGCAGCGCGCCGCCAATGTCCTCAAGGAGTTCCTCTCCGAGCGCGGACGCCAGTTCGCGGTTGTGACCCCCGAAATCCGGCAGATTCCCCCCTCCAGCGTCGAGGTGACTTTCAGGATTCAGGAAGGCGCCAAGGTCAAGGTCGGCAAGATCGATATCCTCAACAACCAGGTCTTCGGTGATCGCGCCGTTCGCCGCGCGATGAAAAACCTGAGGCCCATCGGCATTCCACACTCGATCTTCCTGGAGAACTTGTTTGCGCGGACTTTCGACTCCACCAAGCTCGAGGAGGACAAGGATCGCATCCGGATGTTCTATTCGACCAGGGGCTACTTCCTCGCGCGAGCAACCGAACACGACGTCAACCTGCGCGATACGCCCGGCCGGCGCCTCATCATCTGGCCGTTCAAGAAGACCAAGCCCGGCAAGATCGCCGATATCTCGGTCACCATGGACGAGGGGCGTCTGTACAAGCTCGGCAAGATCAACTTCAACGGCGTCAAGCTGTTCCGCACTCCCGACGTCCTCATGCGCCCCGTGTTCGGCATGGGCGAAGGCGATATCTTCTCCACTGAAAAGCTCGGCAAGGGGTTGAAGGCGCTGACCAAGCTCTACGGCGAGTTCGGCTACATCGACGCCGTTCCCGAGCCGGAGCCGGTTCCCAATCCCGACGGCACAGTCGACCTCACTATCAGCGTCGACGAAGGCAAGCAGTTCTTTGTCCGCCGCCTCGATTTTCAGGGCAACACAACGACGCGCGACAAAGTCATCCGGCGCGAGATTCTCATTGACGAAGGCGACGTGTACTCCACCAAGCTGTGGGAGCTTTCCATTCTGCGCCTGAACCAGCTTGGCTACTTCGAGACGCTCAAGGAAGAGGAAGCGGCCACAATTAACCGCGACACCAAGAACAACACCGTCGACATCACCCTGAAGGTCAAGGAGCGGGGGAAGAACAGCATCAGCCTGAACGGCGGCGTCAGCGGCATCTCGGGTTCTTTCATCGGCTTCGGCTACTCCACCAACAATTTTCTCGGCCTCGGCGAGGTCCTCAGCATCAACGCCGAACTCGGCGACCGCATCCGGTCCGCCACTTTCGGATTCACCGAGCCTTACTTTCTCGACAAGCCGATGCAGCTCGGGTTTACGATTTACACCCAGCGCTTCAATTACGATCAGGCCCGCGAAGTGTCGCTTTTTTCCGGCCGCAACCTGATCCCGCTCTATGATGCCATCGGGCGGGACAACCTGCTGAATTACACCACCAACGGCTACGGCGCCACGGTGTTCCTCAGCTACCCGCTGCGGCGCAGCTTTGCCCGGCTCGGTCTGACGTACGGCATCGACAAATCGACAGTCGTGCCCAACAACGTTTCCTCCGGCAGCTACTTTTCCTACTCGAACTTCCTCAATTTCGACGGACCAAACTCGCTGAGCGGCATCTTCACGAGCCGCGTGGTGCCTTCGTACACCTACAACACCGTCGACCACCCGATGACGCCGACAAGAGGCAAGAGCTTTTTCGCTTCCATCGCCTACGCCGGCGGACCGCTTGGCGGCAACGTCAACCTGATCGAGCCCACATTGAGCTACACCCATTACAAGCGGGGTCTCTCGCAGAAGCACGTGATGGGATGGCGGATTCTCAGCCGTCTTGTCGCCGGCTACGGAGGCAAGGTGGCGCCGCCATTCAACCGCATTTTCATGGGCGGTGAACAGGACGTCCGCGGCTTCGATATTTGGGGGATCGGGCCATTCGCGTATATCCCCAGCGAAGCGTCCATCGCCGTGCTCAACGAGGACGGATCGGCGCGCACGCAGAAGGTGATTGTCGACGGACAGGTGCAGAACCAGACGGTGTTTCAGTCCGTCCCCATCTACCAACTCGTCTTCCCCGGAGGAGACACTCAGGTGGTGGCCAACTACGAGTACAGAATTCCGATCTTCGGCCCACTGACGCTTGCCCTGTTCTTCGATGCCGGCGTCAATCGCATCAGCCTGCCGAGCCAGTTGCGGCTCAACCCGGGGCGCCTTTCCAGCCTCAACGGGACGTTCCCGCAGGCGGGCTTCAACAACAGCGCGGTGGTGATCGCGGAAACCCAGAAGATCCGCACCTCCACCGGAGTCGAGTTCCAGATCATGATGCCCGTGGTGAACGCCCCCTTCCGGCTGTATTGGGCCTACAATCCCACGCGCGTCACCGATATCTTCGTTCCACCCATCGCGGCAGACCGCGCGCTCTTCCCCAATCAGACAACTTACGCCGCCGCCGCTCTGACTTTCGCGCGCCCGACCCCTTACATCGAGCGCGAAACCATGTTCCGATTCACCATCAGCCGGACGTTCTGACAGGGATCAAGCGCGATCCACCTTCACCCGGCTGCGGCATGCTAGCATCAAAATGTTCAGGAGTCCCAATACAGTGACGATCGATTTGAAGAAGGCCGGCCTGCCGCTGGCCGTGGCCATTCTGTTTGCGCCCGCTCTTGAGGCCCAGCCTGCGGCCAGCAAGGTCGCCATTATGAATGTGCAAGGCGCCATCCTCGCCACCAAGGACGGCGAGAAAGCCCGCGAAGCCATGCGCCAGAAGTTCGAGCCTCGCGCAAAGGAGATTGAAGGCCGCAACGCCGAACTCCAGAAAAAGCGCCAGTCAATGACCGCCGGCGCCAATACGATGTCCGCCGAAGCCCGTGAAAAGCTCTCCCGCGAGATCGACGACATGCAGAAGAAGCTGCAATGGGACAGCGAGGACATGCAGAACGATATCGATCAGGAGCAGGGCAAGCTGGTGAACTCTATCGGCCAGCGCCTGTTGCAGGTTGTCGACGAGTACGCCAAGGCCAACGGCTACTCGATCGTTCTCGACGTCAGCGCCCAGCAGAGCCCGGTGCTTTGGGCGGCCAACGGCATCGACATCACGCAGCCTATCGTGGAGCTATACGACAAGAAGTTCGGAGCAGGGACGGCGCCGCCTCCCGCCGCGACGCCCGCCGCTCCCGCCGCTGCTCCCAAGACGCCGCCCGCCGCCGCGCCCAAAAAGCCTGCTACGCCTACTAAGCAGTAGGCCCCGCCCGCAGCCCTTTCCGCTTCCCGGGTCCGGTCAGTATCCTTCCGGCCGGACCCGGAACACTTCTTCCCAAACCCCGCCAGGGGCCACCGTCTGCAAATCCTTGTACCAGCCCGCCTGCGCCGAATTGAATGCGTTCGTGATCCCGCTCATCGGCTCGAAGCAGATGAAGTCCCTTCCCTTTGGCGCGTAAACGACTGCCGTCGAGTATTTCGGCCCATACTCCACGGTAATCTTCTGATTCTCTCCGGAGACCTGAAACCGGGCGAATCCGTCCGGATCGCGCGCCAAGGACACGTAGACGTCATCCAATACGCGCTCGCCCAATACGAACGGCTCGCTCAGGCTCACAGGTTCGCGCTCTCCGGTTGGGATCAGCCTGGGGCTCAGCAGCATTCTCTCTTTAGCTGCCAGCCTCACTTTCCATGAGGAGCGCGGCGCGTCCGTGATCTGGAAGTATGGATGATAACCCAGGCACACCGGCATCGGCTCCGTGCTCAGGTTCTCGATCCTCGTCGCGATCTCGAGAAAACCGTCCCGTAGCGCGTACGTCATCTCAACCGTATGCGCGAAGGGGAACTGAGCCATCCAGTCGGGATAGCGGTAGAATTCGATCCTCGAAGTCGTTACCGCCGCGTCCCTGGAAGCCTCCGCCTTTACGACCTTCCAGCGGTTGGTGAATGTCAGCAAGCCGTGAATCGGAGTGTTGTTCGGGCCCGGACGCACATTGCCGAGATCCACGTTCAGGTGGTACTTCTTCCCGTTCGCCCAATAAGACGTGCCGTCGATCCGGTTGGCCCACGGCCAGAGGAAAGGATTGCCCAGGTGCGCCGGCCGCGCCGAGAATTCCTTGAGCGACGCGTACGGCGACCAGAACACACTCTTGCCCCGCGCCGTCATCTGGTATGAGTTGTTCCCCAAAGCCGGGACCACTCGGACTTCCAACCCGCGAGCCGGGTCCGCCAGCCTCACGACCTCGAAACCGTCGACTGTTTCGCGGCGCGCTTCAGGTGAGGACTGATTCATCGCCCGACTCGAACCGGCCATGATGAAAAGGGATTCACGTCTCGTCACGCCCGCTATTTTGTCGCATTTGGGGGCGCCGGGTCAGTGTCCCGGGCCGCCGGATCGCGCAAATCAAGCTGGGTCTCCTCCTGGCAGCACATGCATTTGCCCGGACTGTACGTCCTGATCGAGCAGACTTCGCACCAATAGGTGATCACCAGCGGCTTGCCGTTGCGGACGACGAACAGACCCCGTTCGTGAACAGGTTCGACACGAAACCGGCCGGCGTCCGCCCATTCACCCACAGCTTCCAGTTCAAGTCCCAACAGCCGTGAGTCGCGAAGCACGGCGGAAGTCTCGGTATCGCCCTCAAGAATGATCTCCCGGCCCCCAGGGGCCGCCAACCGGGCGGACTTCTTCAGCGTTCCGCGAAGGCGCTCCAGAGCCCGCTGTGCGAACAGGGTTGTGGCACAAAGGAGTCCGCCAAAAAGCCGGCGCGTCAGCATCAGTCCATTGGATGCCGCCGGCTGCGCAACAGTCGCAAACCGTTAAACGTCACTGCCAGAGTAGCTCCCATGTCAGCCGCCACGGCCATCCAGAGTGTTGCGGAACCCGTCATCGCCGCGGCGAGAAACAGCGCCTTCGCGCCCACCGCAATCCAGACGTTCTGCCTGATCACCCCCAGCGTCCTGCGCGCATGATCGATCAGGAACGCGACACGGCCCAGGTCGGCGGGGAGGATGATCACACCCGCGCTCTCCTTGGCTATGTCGGACGATCCAGGGCCCAGCGCGATCCCCACGGGGGCGGCGGCCATCGCTTCGGCGTCATGAACGCTGTCTCCGGCGAATGCCACATGCCGGTAGCGCCCCATCATTGAGGCGATCCGCGCGGTCTTGTCGGCCGCCCGGAGTTCGGCATGCACATCGGCGATGCCCGCGGCGGCAGCGGCGGCAGCCGCGCTTTCGCGGATGTCGCCCGAGAGAAGCGCAACGTGCTCGACGCCACGGCTCATCAGGGCCTCGATTTCTTTGGCGGCTTGCGGCTTCAGCTCCTGCTTCAGCGTGACCAGCGCCCAGATCTCCACCTCGCCTCCATGGCTGGCGCCGCATGCGACCACTGTCTGGCCCCTCGCTCCCGCCCTTTGCGCTTCAGCCTGCACAAATGCTGCATCCTCCTCTCTCAAGTTCGCCAGCCGGGGATTGCCCGCCCAAAACCGCCTCTCGCCGTCCCCGCCCGACTCCACGCCCAGACCCGATAGAGTTCTGAACCCGCCGGCTGCGGCCGCGAAGATGCCTCGACTCTCCGCCTCCGCGACAATCGCTTTCGCAATCGGATGCTCGCTCGACCGTTCCAGCGCCGCCAGCGCCTCCAGCACTTCTGTTTCGCCGCGGCCGCCCAAAGCAATCACTCTTTCCACCCTTGGCGCTCCCGATAGCAGCGCTGCCGTCTTGTCCAGCCCGATCGCCCTGATGCGGGCCGACTCCTCGAGCACCGCGCCGCCTTTGATCAGCACCTGCCTCCGCGCCGCCGAGGTGATGGCCGACACCACGCAGACCGGCGTCGAGATCACCAACGCGCACGGGCACGCGATCAGCAGGACCACCATGCCCTGGTACAGCCAGTGATGCCAGTCGCCCTGCTGAAACAGCGGCGGCGCAACCGCGATCATCCCGGCAAGCGCGAGGATTGCCGGCGTGTAGATGCGCGTGAATTGCTCCACGAATCGCTCGCTCGGCGCCCGCCTGGTCGACGATTCTCCCGCCATCCGAACCATCCGAGCCACCATCGTGTCCGAAGCCGCCCGTGTCGTCCGGATGTCGATCGCCCCAGCCACGTTCAAAGTCCCCGCATAGACCACATCGCCAGCCGACTTCGGCACAGCCACCGACTCACCGGTCATAAACGCCTGGTTGACCTCCGACCGCCCCTTGACGACGACGCCATCAAAGGCGATCTTCTCGCCCGGCCTGACACGCACCACTGTGCCCGGCGCCACCGTCGCGGCATCCACCAGATGCTCGTGCTCGCCCTTGTCCTCATCGCCGTGCCGCGTTCCGCCATGCAGTACCGAAACCTTGACTGGCGCGCCCGCCACCAATTCGCCGATCGCTTCGCGCGCCCTGCTCAGGCTCCACTGCTCCAGCCGCCCCGCCAGCGAGTACAGGAAACTCAGCGTCGCGGCCTCCGCCCATTCGCCCAGCCACGCCGCCCCGGACAGCGAAATCGTGACAAGCAGATTCATGTCCGCGCGCCTCGACCGCAGACTCGCCCACGCCTTCGGCAGTACGGGCAGCGCCCCCGCCGACACAGCCACACCCAGAAACCCCAATGCCCATGGATCGACTTCGTGCCGATGGCCCTCCTCCCCTCCGTGACCGTGCGACAACAGCGTCGCCGCCACCTCCCCGCTCGTCCATGCCTGCAACGCCAGCCCTGCGGCGAGCGCCACCCCGCTCGCCCAGGTGAGCGCAAGCTTCCAGACCTCCGTTCGCCTCGCCCGGCTGATTCCTTCACCCCAGGCCTCGCACCTCATCCCTGCCGACGACACCGCGCGCTCGATCTCTTCCCGGCTCGTCTGCCCCGGGGCATACTCGACTTCCATCCGCCCCTGCACGACGTCGAAGGCCAACTCCCGCACTCCCGCCAGCCGGCTCAAACGCGCCCGCAGAAGCGAAACCTCTTCGGCGCAGTCCATCCCTACCACCCTGTAGCGCGCCTTCGCGTTAATGAGAATACCTCCTCAACAACAAGGTACATGGATCAGCCGCGTTCGCGCCATGCCGTATTTCACGCCACGCCGGCAGGGCGGCTCCACCCGTTCGGCTTGAACTCCATCTTCTCGCGGGTG
>JACADU010000100.1 GCA_013388415.1 Bryobacteraceae bacterium | reverse complement strand
GGAGACGTGCCCTCGTACGGCTCCGTCCGCTGCAAACGGTCGAGCACCGCTCGGTCGCCGGGATTGACGCCCTGTGAACGCTCGTTGAGGGAGAAGCTGGTGTCCTCGCGCCAGCGCTCGAAAACCTGGAGCCAGTTCAACCGGATGCCTCCAATGCGGATTTCGTTGCCAAACCGGAACTCATCCTGCGTGCGGTCGACGTCGGAGAAGATCGGAAACTCGTCGCCGAGGAAATCGGGGAAAAGGACAGTCGAGAGGGCCGCCCCCTCCTGCCGGTTCCGCGAATAGCCGCCGAAGAAGCGAAAGCTGGATTGCGGGAAGAGGGTGAAGTCGTGGTCCTGTAGTCGGCGCACGGTGTCCATCCGGTGGAGCCCGAAAGCGACCGGGTCCGCGGGATTGAAGTACTCGTTGGAGCGCCAGAGCAGGTCGTAGCGGTAGAGCTTGTTCTTGGCGATGCGAAAGGAGGCGTATTCGTAGGGGTCGTCGCCGAGACCTTGAGTGGCCAAGACCAATTCGTCGAAAAGCCCGCCGTGACCGTCGCGCGAGTTGAGGCTGAGGCGGCTGGAGAGGAGGCGGACGCCGTTGCCGAAATTGACGTCGCTGCGGTATTTCGACTCATTGCCGCCGGTGGAGTGAAACCGGTAACCGAGTTCCCAGGACTGGAGGAGGTTGTAGTTGTCGAAGGTCCGTCCGCGGGCTTCGCCTACGCGCTCGTTGGTCGGAGCGACAGTTGGCTGCGCGAAGCAAGCCGCAGCGGCGGTCAGCGCGAGGAGAAGAGCCCTGTTCATCGTCTTTCTCCTCATCGCAGGAACTTCTCGCTCGCGTTGGATCCGTGAATTCGCGCATGGCAGACTGTGCAATTCCGGAAGCGCGGATCGGCCATGTTATGGCTGGATGGCGTCGTGCGGATGCCGTCGCCTTGTGGTCCGAAGCTGCCCAGACCGTTGTGACACTCCAGACAAAGAGTGAAAACCGCAGGGCGCTTGAGGAGGCGGGTGTGAGCGCTGCCGTGCGGCGTGTGGCAGGCGCCGCAGCCATCGACTCGCGTGGCGGGGTGCTCGTAGGCGAAGGGCCCGCGTTTGTCGGCATGGCATTTCATGCACGGCTCTTCATTCCCGAGGACGGCGTCCACCATGCGCGGGCGGGAACCCATGGCCCAGTTCGGTGCCTGGGCGCCGTGCGGATTGTGGCAGTCCGAGCACGTCATGAACCCTTCGTTGACTCTGTGCTTGAACGGCTGCGAGAACTGCGCCCGCACGTTTGCGTGGCAGCCGTAGCAGACATCGCGCTGCTCCCGGGCCAGAAGATACTTCGCCGTCTTCGAACCGTGGATGCTGTGGCAGCCGTTGCAGGCCACTTGGGCAAGCGAGTGTTGGGACCGCCGGATTTGGGAGCGCCCCAGGGACTCGGCATGGCAGCGGAGGCAGTTGCCCAGGACTGCGCGTGAAGCGAGTTCCGAGAAGGCGATGATCTTTGTCTTGTCGCCTTTGGCCGCGATATGTTCGCTCCCCGGACCGTGGCAGCCCTCACACCCGGAGAGCTCTGGAGGCTGGCCGGCGATGGCCTGCGTCTTGTAGTGCGGGTTCCTGAAGAAATCAACGACAATGGCGGGGTGGCAGGTCCGGCAGGCGGCGCTCCCAGTGAAGGACGGTGCGGCGCCTTCGAGGACTGACGATGCCGCCGTCAGCATCAGGAGAAAAAGAGGGCGGGGAAGCCCAGAAGATCCCACCATTCTGCTCAATATAGAGCATGGCGGGCCCAAATAGTTTTGGGCAGGCCCGAAGACCTGCCCACTTTTACAAACCTTTTACAAATTACGTACAAGCGGCGGATTACCAGACGTAGCTGATCCCGACCATGGGCGCGAAGTTGAAGTACCAGCCGTCCAACTTGCCGCTCACCGGCGTAATGATCTCGGTGGGCGTTTCGGTCATGTTGACGCGGAACTCGGCGCGAACGTGGACGTGCTGGGATGCGGCGATTCTGACTCCGCCGCCGGCGACGATCAGCGGCTTCCACTGGTTGGTCTTTGTCAGCACGGCGGTGCTCATCAGCGGCTGGACGACTCCGGCGCTGCTGGTGCCCTGATAAAAACGCATTCCGGCGCCGCCGAGAACGTATGGCCGCACCTTGCTATCCGACTTGGCGAAGTAGACGAGGACGTTGTAGTTGAACGATTGTGAACGCCCGTCCATTTTCACCGACTTTCCGAGGCCGGCCAGTTCCATCTCGTTGATGTGGAAGTCATAGCGCATTTCGTCGCCCAGGCGGTTGCCGATCTGGCCGAAGTAGGCGCTGAGTGCGAATCCGGGGTTGAACTTGGCGTCCACTGAGCCCGCGGGAGCAGCAATGGATTGCTTGTTGTAGAAGGATGCCCCGCCGGCTCCGCCGAATTCCCAGCGCTGGGCGAAGAGGCCCGGAGCAGCCAGAATGGCAGCCAGCGTCATCCATTTCGCGGTCCTGAGACAAGACATGGCTTTCCTATTGGGTGTTCGGACGTTTGGGGTTTTGAGGGGCCCTGACGGAGCGAACCCCTCATTGAGGATTCATTCGCCGCAGCGGCCGTGTTAGTCGATCACGCGGACGCTGACGGTGGTTTCGTATGTTCCCTGCTGGATTCGCAAGGGCTGATCGAATCCTTTCGGGACAACATGAGGAACGTACACACGAATCTGATACACGCCGATCTCACCGGGCGCCAGCCCCGCCGATTCGACAGCCAGGGGGACGCCGCCGATATCGACATTCGGCGGAGTCAGGACTGCCGGAGCGTCAGCCGGAGCGGCCACGCCGGCCGGGATTTCCGGCGTTGTCTTGCCCATCCCGGTCAGGTAAATGATGAGAGTGTCGTTGCTGCGAATTGGATTGGCCGGAGTGACGACCTGTTCGTTCTCCACTCTCATCACGGTGGGGGCGACATAGTCATCTGTGATGCTGGCCCGGAAGACGCTGGGCGCCGTCGGCAGAATCGTCAGATTGTAATTGTCGCTAACGCCGCCGGGCGTGTGGAGCGCCATGGTGACGTTGCCCTCGGCCTGGAACGGCAGTTGGGCGTTGATCTGCGATGGGCTCACCATCATCATCGGGATCGGAAGCCCGTTGACGGTCAGGCAGCTTTCGCCGAGCGCCGTCGGCAGCGGCCTCTCGCGCGTGGCGATGTTGACAGGGCTCAGATTGGACCCTTCAACAACAATCAGACCGCCCGGAGCGACGCCTCGAGTCCCGTCGGCGGCGTTCACCACGCGGGTGATGCGCGGCATCGCAACGCCGGTATCGTAAGTCCACGGCAGAACCGTGAAGCCCGATGTTGTCAGGTTGATCAGAGCGCTCCGGTCCGGCAGGACCGCCAGGGTTCTCGTGAAGACGAAGTCGCGCGTGCCGAGAACAGGCGATTCGACCATCCTCGTGGACTTCGAAGTCTGGCCGGTGGCCGGATCCACCCGCTGGATGATGCCCGGAGCCGTCTGCGCCTCGCCCCCTGTGCGGAAGCCCATCTGATCGACGAAGGCGAAGCCTGAGGAGAGCCCGATGGTCGAGTCGAACGTGCGGACCGGCACGAGGCTGGCGTTAAACAGCGTGTGGCCGATGACGAATTGGTCGTAGTTGGAGGCGGCGTATGCCCCCCCAAGCGCGGTGAAGTCCTTGCGTGAGATCGTGAACGAGTCGGAATTCGCGTTGTACAGCAGGACGTTGCCGTTGGCCTGCGCAGCCAGAATGGATCCGCCGTTGGTCGAAGCGACCATCGCGGTGTTGATGTTGATGTTGTTCTCGTACACGCCGAGAGTAGGCAACTCATATGCTTTGCGCGCGGCGAAATCCACGGCGTCGATCTTGTGGACCGGTCCGGCGACTCGCGTCGCGGCGAGAATGGCGCGGCCGGAGGCAGCCAATGCTCGCGGATAGTGTCCGAACGGGAACCGGATCGGAGCCTGGGCCACCAGGGTCTCCAGGTCGAACACGTTCGCCTGCTGGGAGTTGTCGTTGCCCACCAGCAGGTAACGGCGGTCATGTGTGATCGCCATCGAGGTGGGCGTGTTGCCGGTGCGCAGCGTGGCCACTTGCTGGAAGTTGCCGCCATCGAAGACGAGCACTTCGTTGGTGTCCTGCCTGAGAATGAAGAAGCGGTTACGTTGCGGATCGGCCAACAGGTCGACCAGCTTGCCCGGGACATTGACGAACGAGCCGCGCTGGTCGGGCTCCTGCATGTTGGCCAGCACGCGGATCGGC
>JACADU010000043.1 GCA_013388415.1 Bryobacteraceae bacterium | reverse complement strand
CTTGGCGTGGCAAACCCTCTCCGCCGAACTCGCCATCCGGGCGGACCGCCCCGGTCCCCAGGTCAACCGCCAGCTCTTCGGCCAGTTCGCCGAGCACCTCGGCGCCGGCATCTACGGCGGCATCTGGGTCGGCGAAGACTCCAAGATTCCCAACACCCGCGGCTACCGCAACGACGTCCTCCAGGCGCTCCGCGACCTCAAAGTGCCCGTCATCCGCTGGCCCGGCGGCTGCTTCGCCGATGAATACAACTGGCGCGAGGGCGTCGGACCCCGCTCGAAACGCCCCGTTAAAATCAACACCCACTGGGGCGGCGTCACTGAGCCCAATTCCTTCGGCACCCACGAGTTCCTCGACTTCGCCGAAATGCTCGGCGCCGAAGCCTACATCAGCGGCAACGTGGGCTCAGGCTCTCCCCGCGAACTCGCCGAGTGGGTCGAATACGTCACCTCCCCCGCCGGCTCACTCGCCGCCGAGCGCGCCGCCAACGGCCGCAAAGACCCCTGGAAACTCCCCTACATCGGCCTCGGCAACGAACTCTGGGGCTGCGGCGGCAACATGCGCGCCGAATTCGCCGCCGACCTCACCCGCCGCTACTCCACCTTCATCAAGGTGCCCGCCGGCGTCAGAATCCGAAAGGCCGCTTCCGGACCGTCCGACGAGGACTACCACTGGACCGAGGTCATGATGCGCGATGCAGGCCGTTACTTCAACGCCATCGGCCTGCACTACTACACCATCACCAATACCTGGGCCAAAAAGGGCTCCGCCACCGTCTTCGACGAAGCTGAGTATGCCAGGACCCTCCAGGCCACCCTCCGGATGGACGGCATCATCGCCCGCCACGCCGCCATCATGGACAAGTACGATCCGCAAAAACGCGTCTGGCTTGCCGTCGACGAGTGGGGCACCTGGTTCGACGTCGAGCCCGGCACCAACCCCGGCTTCCTCTTCCAGCAGAACACCCTCCGCGACGCCCTCGTTGCCGCGCTCAATATCAACATCTTCACCAGGCACGCTGACCGCGTCAAAATGGCCAACATCGCCCAGATGGTCAACGTCCTTCAGGCCATGATCCTCACCAAAGACGAGAAGATGGTCCTCACGCCCACTTATCACGTTTTCCATCTGTTCAAGCCTTACCAGGACGCCACCGCGCTCCCCGTCGAGGTCAAATCGCCTTGGTACAACAAAGACGCCTCCACCATGCCCGCCGTCAGCGCGACCGCCGTCCGCGACAAGGATGGAGTTATCCACATCGGTCTCGTCAACGTCGACCCGAACCGCTCCATCCCAGTCGCCGCCCAACTGTCCGGCGCCTCCCCCGCCTCCGTGAATGGCAGCATTCTCACCGCCCCCTCAATCAACTCGCACAACACGTTTGATCAGCCCGCCGTCGTCAAGCCTGCGCCCTTCACCGGCGCCGCCATCGAATCCGGAGCCCTGAAAGTCGTCCTCCCCCCGAAGTCCGTCGTCATGCTCGATCTGCGATGACGGCTCCGCGCCTCAGTTGACGCTCCACGCGCTGCCCCGCAGGCGAAGCCGCAAGCAATGCGGTCAGGTCCGCCTCAGGCATCCAGCGCGGGTTGCCTCGCCTCAGTTGCTCATGCGTGCCGGATTCCGCGTGGAGTTCGCCGGGATAGAGCCGGTTTCCCAGCCGCAGCAGCACCAGCGAACTCACCGCTCTGAAAGAAGCCGGCAACGACCCGCCCCAACCGGCGTGCCGCATCGCGGTGGAGCGCCGCAATCCTCGCCACGCCGCGATGTCACTCCGGAGCATCGGCCACTCCACGGGAGGCATTGCTGTCGCTCCTCGCCGAAATTTCCTCGGAAACCTTGAGCGCCTCCCGCGCGCAATGTGGACCCGTCCGCCCTCCCGCCCTCATTCCGCGCGCAAGGTCTCGATTGGCGGGACGCGGGCCGCGCGCCTTGCGGGGACCGCGCAAGCCAGCATCGCGACAACCGCCAACAGCGCTGGCACGCCAACGATGATCGCCGGATGGCCCGGATGCACTTCGTAGAGAAGGCCCCTCAGCCCCTGCCCCGCCGCAAGCGCCGCCGGCGCCCCCATCAGGACCCCCGCGGCCACCGGCCGCATCCCGTGCCTGACCACCAGCGAATACAAGTCCCCCGGCCGCGCTCCCAGCGCAATCCGCAGCCCTATTTCGCCTCTCCTCCGCGTCACCGAATACGCGACAACACCGTAGATGCCGAAAGCCGCCAGCAGCAGCGCCGTCCCCGCAAACCCGCTGATCAGCATCGTCTGAAGCCGCCTCTGCGCCAGCGAATCGTCCAGCAACTGCTCCATGGTCTGCAACTGTTGAACCGGCACGTTCGCATCCGCTGCCTGCACCGCCGCGCGCATTGCCCCCGCAATGGCGAGCGGGTCGCCCGCCGATCGCGCAACCAGCCGCACGCGCGACGGAGACCAGTCCCAGTAGGGACGGTACATCATCAGCGGCGCGGGCTTGTCTGCGTCGGTTCTCACGTCCCTCACCACTCCTACAACCTCGAACAATTCGCCGTTCCGGTCCACGCTGCGTCCAACCGCGCTCAACCCCGGCCAGAGCGCCGCGGCCGTCCTCTCGGAAATCATCGTCACCTTCTTCCCGCGATCGCCCTCGCTGAAAGCCCGTCCCTCAATGATGCGGATTCCCATCGTGCGGAAGTAGCCCTCGCTCGCGAACCGCACATTCGCGCTCGGCCGTTCCCAAATGGGGCGCTTGTCGCCAGGAATCGAGATGTTATCGATCCACGTCTCGCCCGTCAGCGGCAGCGCCGTGATGATCCCCGCCGCCACGACGCCGGGCTGCGATGCCAGGTTCGAAATAACCCGCTCATGGAATCTGTTCCTGTCGGCCTTCTCTTTGTATTGCTGCCGCGGGATCTGTATGTCCGCGGCCAGCACGGCCGGCGCCTCGTAACCGCGGTCCGACCCTATGATTCGCGAAAAACTCGAAGCCAGAAGCGCCGCCGCGGTCAGCAGTACGATGCTCAGGCCCACCTCCGCCGAGATCAGCGCCTGCCTCATTCTGCTTCCGTGCGCGCCGCTTCCCAGCGCCAAACGCCCGCCCGGCTTCAGATGCTCCTGCGTGTTGACCCGAAGCGCCCGCCATGCCGAACCTGCTCCAACCAGCAAGCCAGTCGCGGCGCTCACCGCCAACGCGAAGATCAGCACTGTCCGGTCGAGCCGTACCTCGTGGACTCGGGGCAAATCCAGCGCCCAGTTGTTCAGCAGCGCGCTCACGCCCGCTGACGCGAGCGCCACTCCAATCATCCCTCCCGCGATCGACAACAGGACAGTCTCGGCCAGAATCTGGAGGGTCAGTCGCGCGCCCGATGCCCCCAGCGCCACTCGAACCGCATACTCGCCGCTCCGCCTCTCCGCCCGCGCCAAAAACAGGTTCGCCAGATTCAGGCACGCAATCAGCAGCACTGTCCCGACCGCCGCCAGCAGCACCAGCAGCGCCCGCCGCGAATTGCCCACCACGGCCTCATGCAGCGGATTGAGCGCGGCAGCGAGCTCGACGTTGTCGTTCGTCATCGCCACCAGCTGCCTCGCAATGACGTTCAGCTCGGCTTGCCCCTCCGCCGCGCTCGTGCCCCGCCTCAGCCTCCCGATCACAATGTAATTGAAGCGGCCCATCTTCTCCTGCAACTCCTCCGGGCTGAAAACCAGCGGGCGCACAATGTCCGGATTGTGGCGAATTGTGGCGTTGCCCAGCTGCCCGGGGCGCAGAGGAGGAAAGCGGAAATCGGGAGGAAGCACGCCGATCACCGTGTACGGCACGCTGTCCAGCCGTGCCGTCCGCCCGATGACTGCCGGATCGCCGTTGAACCGCCGCTTCCATAGCGCGTGGCTGATCACCGCCACCTGATGGCGGCCCTCTTCGTCCTCGCCCGCCGCGAACACGCGCCCCACCGCCGCGCCAACACCGAGCGTGTCGAATAGATTCGACGTGACCCTCGCCGAGTCCAGTTGCTCCGGCTCGCCTGCGCCGGTCAGAACCATGCCACCCATGTCCGCCGCCGCGATATTCTAGAAACTCCGCGCATGCCCTCGCCACCATGTGTAGTGAAACGCATTCACGGGCAGGCTCGGGTAGCTCTTGCCCGCGGTCGTGATCTTCTCGTAAACCGTGACCAGCCGTTCCGGCTCGGGAAACGGCAGCGGCCTCAGTAACACCCCATTCACCACTGAGAAGATCGCCGTATTCGCTCCCACGCCCAGCGCGATCGTCAACACTGTGGCGGCGGCTATGCCTGGCTCGCGCATCAGCGTGCGGGCCGCAATGACAAGGTCGTTTACGACGGACATTTTGGATTCACAAGACTATACGGGCAGACCCCCCAAAAGGTGCCGGAAAAATGACGCTCGCCACACCATCTCGCCTCCGGTCGCCTCTCTGTTCCATAACGTGAATGGCAACCGGTTGATTCACTGCCACCCGAACGCCCTTCAAGCGGCTTGCCCTCAGTGCGTCATCGCGTACATTACATAATTCACGCCCAGCCGGATCGCCTCGGACCCGTATTTCTCCGGATACTCCGGGTCATCGGCAAACTCCCATCCGTCCCCCACGTCCATGTTGAAACAGATTGCGACGATCATCCGCCCTTTGGAATCCCTGATCGCCCTCCAGTGCGGCACAATTCCACCCCGCTCGATCCCCGATCCATGCACTACATTCGCCCCCGGCACCCTTACCCGTTCCTTCAGATCGAAAACGACATGAAAAGCCGGATCGCTGTCCTCCAGTTCTTCCGCCTGCGCCGCCGGATTCATCTGCCGGATGCCCTCCATAAAACGCGCCCACTCGCCTTCGTTATGGAAATCGTCCACCATCAGGAATCCGCCGCGGTCGAGATACTCACGCAGCCGCCCCGCCTCCTGTGGCGTCAGCCGCCAGTCCCCCGCCGACACCGCGAAGATCCAAGGCAGGTTGTACACATCGTCGCTGCTCACGTCAACGATCGTCTCAATCGATTGCACGTCGATCCGCGTCAGCCTCCGGAGCAGCGCAATAAACGTTCGGTCACCCTTGTTTACGTCGATGCCCCACCGGGAATACCGTCCCCATCCCCGGTCCAGCGGCGACCTGTACCTCAGCCGTCCCAGGGCGAACTCCGCCTTCCGCAGCGCATCCGGAGGATCCTCCACCGGATCCTGCATCTCAGCCTCGTACTGCGCCCACACCCGCCCCCTCACCTGCGCGAGCCCAATCACCGCGCACGCGCACGCCAACCCCGCAATCACCATCATCCGATGCCGCATCCCGCAGCCGCGCCCCATATCATGAGCCTACAGCATTCCGGAGAGTGGTTTCGGCCCTCAAGTGGGTCCTTTCAACCGCGAGGGTCGGGAATCGACAGCCTTCGGCAAATCCGCTTCGCCAGGAGGTTCGCTATCTCCGAATGTCGCGGCACTGCTTCCGCATGCCCGGTCTGCGGGTTTTCCCAGAGGCTTTGCTCTTTGCCTTCGCGCCTCAACACACAGCCGTGCCGCCGCAGGTGTCGCAACAATTTCTCGAGTCTCATCCGACCACGACAAGTTCCTGGTTGGCGTCCGGCGGAAGTGAGCGAAGCGTCTCCTCCCTGCGGTGCTCGAGAATCAACGCGATCGCCTCGCGTAAGTTGGCGAGGCACTCTTCCCGAGACTTGCCCTGCCCATTCGCGCCCGGAACCTCGGCGCAATAGGCTATGTACCAGGGGCCGTCTTGCTCGACAATCGCCGTGAACTCGTTCCGCATACCTTCATTCTAGTTCCTGGGACTTCCGGGAATTGAGCGGAAAGGAAACAGAAGGACTCCATCTTCAATCAAGTCACGGCCGGGTGATAGACAGAAGAGATGGACGAACAAGTATGGGCGCCAGCGGAGCGGCGCCGCACGAGCCGGGCGGAGACCGGTCAACCATAATCCCCGCCCCGGGCCGTCGCGCTGGAAAACAAAGGACATCTTCGCCAGGTGGTCGTGCCACCCTTCACCGCCTTCGATCCAATGTCAGGCGGAGGTGAGAACATGGCTCCATCGAACATCTCGATCAATCCGGCCCCCACGGCCGTCCCCACAATCGACCAACCCGCCGGTCATTCCACCGGCCCCCGCCCCCCCGAAGGCAAGGCCCGCTCCGCCCAGAATGCCCGCCGGCGCGACTTCTCCGCCGTCCCACTGCAAGTCCTGCCCTCCGAACAGGCCGAGTTCGACACTGACCGAAACGAACTCCTCGACCAGATCAAACCCGCTACCGGGCTCCACGCTGGCAGGTCCCTCCTCCGACTCGTCCGCTGCCGCCCCTCGCACCGCCGCGCCTACTCGCGCATCTTCAGCGAAATCCTCAAGCTCCAGACCCACTTCATGCTCTGGTCTGCCACACACGCCGATGCCCAGGACAGGCGCGATCGAGACTTCCCCGCCGCCAATCCTGCGGCAAGCCGGATCAACGCCCGCATCGCCAGATTCTCCCGCCGCCGCCGCCGGCTGAAACGGCCCGCGCCGCCTTGCGAATCAGACCCTAAACCGATATGATTCCCCCAGGAGTCTAGGAGGTCGCGATCTGAAACGCCGAATCTTTCTCGCCGCAGCCGCTGCATCCGGCGGAGTTGCGTGCAGCCGCGCCCGCAAACCCGCGCCCGGCTACCGTGTCCTGACCGAAGCCGAGGTGCGCACCCTCGACGCATGGTGCGAGGCCCTCATCCCCGCCGATGACCTGCCCGGCGCATCTTGGGCACGCGTGCCCCGCTTCATCGACATCCAGCTCACGCGCAAATACCGCAAGTTCCTCCCGCAGTACCGGCAGGCGCTCGCGGCAATGGACCGTTGGGCCCGCCAGCCCGAAGCCCCCGATATCACCCGCCGCCTCGAAATGATGGAAAAGGGCGAAGCCCCCCGCGGCATTTTCCCCGACGGCGGCAAAGCCGCCTTCGAAATGGTCCTCGCTCACACCCAACAAGGCTTCTACGGATCGCCACGCCACGGCGGCAACCGCGACTACGTCTCCTGGACCATGCTCGGCGTTCCGCCCATGCCCGTCCGCGGCCGCGAACACTACGAAATCGAACCCGCCGGAGGACGCTCCTGATGCGGCTGCCCGAAGTCCACGCTGTTGTCATCGGCGCCGGCGCCGCCGGACCCATCGTCGCCAAGGAACTCGCCTTCGCCGGCTTCAAAACCCTTCTTCTCGAACGCGGCAAGTGGAACACCGCAGCCGACTGCCGCAAAGACGACCTCCGCAACCAGCGCACCTCCGTCCTAGGCCACCCCTTCGGTCCAGACGACGAAGGCAACCCCCGCGTCATCGTCGACCGGAGCGGGCGCCTGCGCGTCGTCGAGCCCTCCGGTCCCGGCTATAACAACAACGCCGCCTGCGTCGGTGGCGGCACCCTCAGCTACGGAGCCATGGCGTGGCGCTTCCATCCCAACGACTTCATGATGCGTACCGTCTACGCCTCCAAAGTCCCCGCCGCCTTCGTCAACTCCACCCTTGAGGATTGGCCCATCCGCTACGAGGACCTCGAGCCCTACTACGAGCAGGCCGAGTGGGAAATCGGCGTCAGCGGCGACGATTCCACCAACCCGTTCAAGGGCGAACGAAAACGGCCACTCCCCATGCCGCCGCTCCCGCCCACCAAAGAACACGAAATCCTCTGGAAGGGCGCGCTCAAAGCCGGGCTCCACCCCTTCCACATACCCATGCTGCGCAACTCCGTCCCCTACGCCGGACGCCCCGCCTGCATGCGCTGCCGCTGGTGCGTCGGTTTCGCCTGCGAGGTCGACGCCAAGTGCGGCACCCAGAATACTGTCCTGCCGCGCGCCCTCTCCACCGGCAATCTCGAGCTCCGCACTGAATGCCATGTGCAGGAGGTCCTCGTCGACGAGCGCGGCAAGGCCACCGGCATCCGCTACTTCGACCGCGATGGCCGCCTCTGGGAACAGCCGGCCAGAATCATCGTCGTCTCCGCCAGCGCCATCGAAAGCGCCCGTCTTCTGCTCAACTCGCGCTCCCGCCTCTTTCCCAACGGTCTCGGCAACCGCTTCGATTGGGTCGGCCGCAACCTCCAGGGCCACACCTATACCGGAGCGTACGGCCTCTTCCCAGAAGAGACCTACGACGACCTTGGGCCCGGCGCCGGCATCGCCATCTGCGACTTCAACCACGGCAACCCCGGCCTCGCCGGCGGAGCCATGCTCGCCAACGAGTTCATCCGCCTCCCCATTCAGGCCGTCGGCATCCGCCCGCCCGGCGTCCCACGCTGGGGCAAAGCCCACAAGGATTTCTACAGAAGCAACTATCGCCGCATTGTCGCCGTCCAGGGACCCACCCAGGAAATCCCCACCTTCGACATGCGCGTCCAACTCGACCCGGTGATCCGCGACAAGTTCGGCATCCCCGTCGCCAGGCTCTCCGGACTCAAACATCCCCACACCCTCGAAATCGGCGAAGCGATGTCCAGAAAAGCCGAGCAGTGGCTCAAAGCCTCCGGCGCTCACACTACCTGGCTCAAAGGCGGCGGCCAGGGTATCAGCGGTGGCCAGCATCAGGCCGGAACCTGCCGCATGGGCAATGACCCCAAAACCAGCGTCGTCGACCCCAATTGCCGGATTCACGACATGGACAACGTCTACGTCGTCGACGGCAGCGTCCACGTCACCAACGGCGGCTTCAACCCCGTCCTGACCATCATGGCCATCGCTTTCCGCGCCGGACGCTACATCGCTTCCACCCATAAGGAGGTGGCCGCATGAAAGCAGCTCTGATCACCGGCGTGCTGGTCCTCGCCGCCCTTCTCATGGTCCCGGCGGGCAGCTTCATCTACGAAAGCGGCGGCCCCCAGGCCTGCTCCAACTGCCACGAGATGGGCCGCCAGGTCGACCGCTGGAACACTTCAGCCCACCGCAACATCCCCTGCGGCAAGTGCCACGGCGACGCCCTTACACTCGACGCTCAGTTCCACATGACCAACGCTCGCCGCGTCGCCGAACACTGGCAGGGCAAGGTGGGCGAGCAGCCCCGCCTCAAGCCCGAACACGTCTGGTCCATGGTCGAGAGCTGCCGCGCCTGCCACCAGCAGGAATTCGCCGCCTGGTCCACCAGCCCCCACTCCAGCGACTATGCCCGCATCTTCCTCGACGAGAAACACAACAAGACCCGCCACCTGATGGACGACTGCCTCCGTTGCCACGGAGCTCACTTCAACGGCGCAATCCGCGATGTCGTCGCCCCGCTCGACAACAAGGGGCCATGGAAACTCGTCCGCGAAGACCTGCGCGGCAAGCCCGTCGTTCCTTGCCTCTCCTGCCACGCCGTCCACCGCCCCGGCTCTGTCCTCGACGAGCGCCGCCTCGAATCCAGAACCATCGGCAACCGCCAGGAAAAGCACCGCCCCGGTCTCGCCTTCTTCGACCGCCGCTCAATGGAGTCCGTCCCCGCCGGTCTTCTTCCCATCCCGAAAGTCGAAAACAACGGACGCCTGCTCAAAATGAGCAACGACCCCCGCCAGGCTCTCTGCTATCAGTGCCACGCACCCCTGGCAAACCGTCAGGTCGGCACTGGTGATGACCGCACTCCCAAAGGAGTCCATGAAGGTCTCTCCTGCCTCGCCTGCCATGACAAGCATCGCCAGACGACTCGCGCCTCCTGCGCCAACTGCCATCCGCGCCTCTCCAACTGCAACCGCGACGTCGAGACAATGGACACCACTTTTGCCAACCCCAAGAGCACGCACAACGTCCATTGGGTCACCTGCGCCGACTGCCACCCCAAAGGCATCCCCCGTGGGGCAGCCTCTCAGGCTGCGCGGGGCTCTTAGCCCCGCTTCTGACTCCGCCGACACCACAGCCGTACCCTTCTTCACAATCTTGATCGCCACATCGTGCCCGATGTTCTGGGCCCGCCCCGCTCTTGGCCTCAACTCCGGCGCCTTCACCGTCAATGTCCCGGCCTTCGACTCAACCGTCACCGGCTCCACATAGAATCCCCGCCACGTCCGGTAGAAGTAGACGTCGTACTCCCCATCCGGCATGCCCGGCACGGTCACTGTCTCCCTGGCCGCCCTCTCAACGGATTCACCACCCACCCAAACGAAACGCCGCCTCCGTTTGGCCGGAACGCCTCCTTGGCGAAGCCGATTTCCCAAACGAACCTCGCAAAGTGCGTCAGCGACGGCGTCAAAAAGGCCCCGTTCACATACGGCCCGTTCGCCCACCAGAACGGCGTCGCGCAGAGCCCGTTGGCCAGCCCGGCCCGCAGCGCATTGTGCACCATCTCTGAGTAACCTGGCATTGCGGCTCGTGGAACGTGTGGTCCCAACCGCACTCGCCGATGATGACCGGCTGTTCCCAGCCCTTCCACAAATCCTGCGTCTGCTCGTAGATCTCCAGCGGCAAAGTTTGCCGGACCGCGGCAATCTCCGGCGGCGCCGCGAACAACGAGCCCGGCAGCAAAGCGATGAACAAGCACCGGGGCATGAAGACCTCCCGGCTATTCTTTCACGGCGGTCAGCACCACCTGCGATGGATACTCCCGGCTGTGGTGCACCGAGTTGTGCGCCACCACCCCCTTCGTCTCGTCGTAGTTGTTGCCGCCCGTGTTCAGGTTCCGGTCGAAGCGCGGAAAGTTGCTGCTCGACACCTCGATGCGGATGCGGTGGCCCGCCGCGAAGTAGTTGCTCGTCGTCATCGGCGAGAGCGTCACCTTGTAGACTTTGCCCTTCTCCATCCACACCGGCGGTTTCTCGTAGCCCTCCCGGTAACGCATCCTCTGAATCGTCTCATCGAGGTTGTACGCCCGGCCATCCGGGTAGACATCGATCAGCTTCACCGTGAAGTCGGTGTCCCTGGCATCGGATGAGACGTACAGCGTCGCCGTGATTGATCCGCTCACTTCAAGCCCCTCGGCCAGCGGCTCGGTCGAGTACACCAGAATGTCGGCCCGGGTTTCCTGCCTCCGTTGATCGAATGCCCCGCCGGCCACGGCGTTGCCGGTGCAGCACACATTGCCGCCGTACGACGGCACGGGGTTCATCGGATCGTATGTGAAGTGGTCCGGCTCGTCTGCGGCAGGCGGCGTCGCGCCGAGCGCGCCGTCGCCATGCAGGCTGTTCGCTTTGCCGCCGCTCGCCAGGTAGAGTGTCATCGGCTGCGCGCCCTTCGGCGGCCACGTGTCCGAGCTCCTCCACTTGTTTGCCCCCATCAGGTAGTAGCGCACCTTCGGCATCGCCCGCAGTATCCTGTCATCGCCCCCCTTGAGAAAGTGGTCGAACCAGCCGTAGGTCAGCTCGTCGTAGTTGAGCCGCGCATCGCCGACGTTCCTCTCCCCAACGATTGTGTTCTCGCTGGCGCGTCTGAAAGCGCAATGCAGCGTCGGCGCAATCACCGCATACTGCTTGTCCGCAATCTCCGGCTTCGCCGTCCGCCGGACATGGTTATACGCCGCCAAATTCGGACCCGTCGAGACGTCGTACCACGACATGAACCAGAACCCCGGGATGTTGATCGGCTTGTCGTCATGCCACAGCCCCCCGCGGTACCACGCCGGATCGTTCGGCGTCCGCTTGATCATCGCTCCCCCTGTCGAAACTTCCATCCGGTCGGCGTAGACGCCCTCGGGTCCATCCACCGCCTTCAGGATGTCCATCACAGGCAGATGGGTGAGCGCCTTTGACCAGTCCACCTGCGGCATCGCCGGCGCCAGGTCGAACAGCCGCGCCGCCCGGACCAGATCCTTCTGCGGCGTGTTCGGCGGGAACATCGGCCGCACTTGATTCTGTTCCCCGTAAATCCATGCGGCGAACAACATCTGGAACGCTCCGCCGCGGTACCAGTTGCCCTGCTCGTAAAAGGGCGCCACCCGTCCGACACCCGCCCCGAATCCCTGCGGGATCATCGTCGTGAATCCCGGGTTCCCCATCGCCGCCACCGCCAGTTGCCATTCCGCCGTCGACGAGCAGCCGATGGCGCCCAGCTTGCCGTTCGACCACGGCTGCGACGTCAGCCACGTGATCGCATCCCAGCCGTCCGATAACGGCGCGCCCAGAATGTCCCAGTTCCCCTCGGAAAAGTAGTGGCCCCGCTCGTTCATAATGACGTAGGCATAGCCCCGCTGAACCGCCTCCAGCGCCGTGCTCATGTCCCGCGGCGCCCCCAGCCGCACATCCCAGTAGTTGAAGTTGTACGGCGTCCGGACAAAGATGATCGGATGCTTCTTCGACGTGTCCTTCGGCCGGTAGATGTCGGTCGCCATCCGCTTGCCGTCGCTCATCGGAACCATCACCTTGCGGTCGACGATGGCAACCGACTGCAACTGCTTCTCGATCTCGTGACGCCGGGCGATCGTCTGGGCGTCGCCGCTTGCTCGCGGCTGAGCCTGAATGATGGAGAGCAGGGCTGAGAACAGAAGGGCGGCAGTCAGAAGGTTCGATCGCATGGGAATGCGCCCAGTTTAGCTCGGAGCCGAACCGGCTCAGAAGGTCCCCATCACGCCCACGAAAATCTGGCCCTCGGCCTCGACCCGAGGAGTCGATTTGCCAGCCTGATTCGTGAAGTTGAGAAACAGCTTGCCGTCGCCCCAGGCGCCAACCACAATGTTGGGCCGCCCATCGCCGCCCTGCGTCACCCGGACCGTGAAGCGGGCGTTGCCCTTCACCCCGAAGCCGGTCGGGTTCAATGGATCGAACACCGGAGCGGCTCCCCAATTGAAGCCAGCCGGTGGCGGCGAGATCTTCGTCACCGGGTTGGGGACCTGCGAAACCAGAAACGCCTTGAAGCTCGAATTGACCGGCAGGTTCTCGATCATCTCCACAATTGCCTGCCGGCTCTGAACATTCGGATCCTGGGGGTCCTTGCGCGTCGGCACCGTCAGTTTCAGGTTCAGGACATTGGCCGGCGTGGTGAAGTTCGGCAGCAGCGTCAGACTGCTTTGGCCGAGGCGAAAACTCGGCCCGAGGACGAACGGCGAGGGAGGCGGCGCCGGCGGTCCGGGCCACTGCAAAGGCGGGATCAGCCGCGGCGGCTGGAGACCGGGCGAGGACTTCGTCAGGCTGGGGAACGTGAGCTGGAGGCGGGGCAGGAAGATGATCGGAAGCGTGATCTCAGTGACCTCGTAAAGCTCCGCCTGAGTTTTCGGCCCGGCAATGCCGTCCACCACGAGCCCGTTCGCTCTCTGAAACTCGCGAACCCGTTCCTCCGTCTTCGGGCCGAAGATGCCGTCCACCTTCAGCGGCGTCCCGCGCCGGATCTGATAATTCAATGCGTCTTGCAGCGCGCGGACTTCCTGTCCTTGGCTGCCTCGAGACAGATTCTGAGCCATAGTGCATCCCCTTTGGCCCTTCAGTATACGCCTCCTCAGCGGCTCAACTTGAGGATACGGTGGTTGTCGCTGTCGGAGATATAGAGGTCGCCGGACGGCGAGAATGCGACGCCGTGGGGGCGGTTCAGGTCCGTTTTCAACGGGTCCGCCGGGTCGACATGGGAACCTTTGGCGCCGGAGCCGGCGATGGTGGCCATGGACCCGTCTCGAGGATTGAAACGGCGGATGATGTGATTCTCGGTGTCGGCGATGATGACGTTGTCGTCCGAGTCCAAACAGAGGTGCTTCGGGCCTTTGAGCGGCGGAGTCGTCTGATTCGGAGCGATGAGAGTCCGCATGACCCCCTTCCTGTCGAGTGCGCGCAGCGCGTTGCCGCCGCGCTCAAGGATGTAAACAACGCCTTTGGAGTCGACGGCGACCGCCCGCGGGTCTACAAGCGGGTTGCCCGCGTCGCCCGCCACGGTGATGACGATTCCGGTCTTGAGGTTGATGGCCCGGATGCGGCGGTTGCCGAGGTCGGCGACATAGAGGGTCGTCTCCCCGGGGTCGAGGGCGGCGGCGAACGTGCCGTTGAATGTGGCCTTCAGCGCAGGACCGTTGTCTCCGGAGTAGCCCTTCTCGCCAGTGCCGGCAACCAGGGCGATGGTCCGTGAGCGGAGGTCAATCCGGTGGATCTGGTGGTTGAGCGTGTCGGCGACGTACAGAGCGCTGCCGTCGCGGGTCGCCAGCAGGCCGTGCGGGTCGTTGAACCCTGCCCGGATCGCGGCTTCGGCTCCAGCGAAGGGCGTGAACTGGCCGTCCTTCGAAACGTGGACGATGCGCCGTCCTTTGTGCTCGAGGATGAACCACTCGCCGCCGCGGCCGAAGGCCACGGCGAACGGCTCGTTCATCCGGATCTGCTCCGGACCAGCCGCCACGGAGATCGAGGAGGAGGCGGCGGGCAGAGATAGCATCGCCGCCGTCAAGAGAGGAACCCAGACTCGAATTGCACCCATGAAATGCATTTTGGCGCTTATCGGCCATTCGCGCCATCGGACACGACGCGCCGGAGGCACTGAGACAGGTCTTGAAGCTGGAGCGGCTTGGTGAGGAATTCATTCATGCCGGCTGCCAGGCAGGCTTCGCGGTCCGATTCAAACGCGTTGGCCGTGAGGCCGACAATCGGCAGCTTGGCGGTGGAGGCCGCGGCCCGGATTCTCCGGGCGGCTTCCAGTCCATCCATCTCGGGCATCTGCACGTCCATGAACACCACGTCGTAGCCGCCGTCGAGGACCCTGGACAGCGCGGCGAGCCCGTTGGAGGCGACATCGCAGTTATGGCCAAGGGCCTCCAGCATGCGCACGGCAATCCGCTGGTTGACGGCGTTGTCTTCGGCGACAAGAATGCGCAACGGCCGAACGTCCGGTTCGGGAACGGGCGCCACGGCGGGCTCTTCAGCGGGTTGGTCGGCGCCAGCCGGAGGCAGAGCGACCGGGACGTGGAATTCAAACGTCGAACCCTGGCCGATCCGGCTTCGGACCGAAATCCCGCCGCCCATGGCCTCGACGAGACGCTTGCTGATCGCCAGTCCAAGCCCGCTGCCCTCCGGCGCTGTCTCTGCATTGGCAAGCTGAACGAAAGGCGAAAACAAATCGGGCAGCCGGTCCTCTGGAATCCCTTGCCCTGTATCGGCCACCGAGAACGTCAGCGTCGGGCCGGAAACGTTCGACTCAGCGTAGCCGAGCAGCAGGGTGACACCGCCGCGTGCGGTGAACTTGATGGCATTGGAGACGAGATTGACGAGCACCTGATGGAGCCTGCCCGAGTCGCCCAGCGCGACGGAGGGGACGGCGGGATCGACAATCAGCGTGAGGACAAGACCCTTGCGCTCAGCCGAGGGCCGCATCAGGTCGGCGACGGTCGAAACCAGCGTGCGCGGGTCAAACGCTCCCTGCTTCAGCTCCAGCCGGCCGGCCTCGACCCGGGAGATGTCGAGGATGTCGTTGAGCAGGTTCATGAGGCTGGAGGCGCAACGCTTGAGCACGCCCAGCATCTCGCGCTGCTCCGGGCGGAGGTCGCCGAGCAGAAGCAGTTCAGTCATGCCGACGACACCGTGCATCGGAGTGCGGATCTCGTGGCTCATCCTGGCCAGGAACTCGCTTTTGCTGCGATTGGCCTCGTCGGCGCGGGCGCGTTCGACCTCCAGCTCGCGAGTCCGTTCCGACACGGCCCGCTCAAGCTCCTGCTTCTGAATCCGGAGCAGGCCGGACCGCCACAGCCAGACGCCGCGAAGCGCGGCGCCGGCGCCCAGCAGGAGCAAGCCCTCGAACCACCACGTTTGCCAGAAGGCGGGCAGAACGCGGAATGGGATTCGAACCTGCTCCACCCGGCTGAATCCGCTCGGCGCCGCCGCCGTGGCCTCGAAGACGTAATCGCCGGGGCCCAGGTGCGGGTAGCGGACCTCGCGCTCCGCGGTTTCGATCCAGGAATCGTGAAGGCCAAGGAGCCGGTATCTGAAGACGATGGAGCGCCGGTTCCGAAAGGTGATCGCCGCCAGCCGTGCGGCGAAAGCCCCTTCTTTGGTGGTGAGAGCGCGGGAGCCGAACTCCGGCGCCGGCATCTCCTTGTCGCCCAGTTTGAGCCACGTTGCAGCCACGCCGAGCGATGCTCCGTAGTCTCGAAGAGCCTCCTGAACCCGATAGATGTGGGTCACGCCGCGGGCCGTGCCCGCCCACACGGAGCCGTCTGGATGCGCGAGGAAGGAATCCACGGCGCAGGAGTAGCCGGCAAGCCCGGTCGCCTGGCTGAACCGCGACCACCTGCCGTTATAGAGGACGTCGAAGCCGTCATCGCCGCCGATCCAGACGCGGCCGGCCAGGTCGGTGCGGAGCACCAGGATCGTTTTCGAGGCGAGGTTTTGGCGGAAGTGCGAGGCTTCGGGACAGGAGTCCGAGGAGGCGAAAGTCAGCCGGGTGACTCCATTCGGCTCGCGGTAGGAGACCCAGACGTTTCCGTCCGCGTCCTCCGTGACGTGGGTGATGTCCGGGGCGATCAGTCCTTGAGCCTGACCGAAGCGCGTCCACTGGCCTTCTTTCCAGCGGAGCAGCCCGCCGCTGGAAGCGATCCAGACGGCGCCGGAAGCGCTGAGGGCCATTCGAAAGTAGGCCTCGTTCCGGCTCCCCCCTGGAGGGTTGAGGCGCTCGAAGCGGACCGGCGGCAGATCGGCCGGGGTGCTTCTGTAGAGGCCTTCAAGGGATGCCACCCACAGGCGTCTCGCTGAATCGATCAGCAGCCCGTTCACGCGGTCGAAGGCAGTCCCTTCCTGGGCCGTGACCTTCTGGAACCGCTTTGCGCCAGGAGCGAGGCGGGCCAATCCGCCAGGGAAGGAGCCAGCCCACAATGCGCCGTCCGGGGATGCGGCGAGGGCGCGGACTTTGGTTCCGCCTAAGCCTTCTTCCACGCTGGAGACGATCCATTTGCCGCCCGCTGAGGACAGGCGGGCGACACCCGAGTCGGTCCCCAGCCAGATCACGTCGTCCTTGCCGAGGGCGATCGCCGAGACTGTGGAGTTGGGCAGGTTCATGCTGGCGGTGAAGCTCTCGGCAATCCCGTAGCCGAGGAGCCTGACCAAACCGATGCCCCAGAGGCCCAGCCAGAGGGAGCCTTCTCTGTCCTGGAAAGCGCAGGAGACGGTTTCCGAGGGCAACCCTTGTTTGCCGCCGATGCGCCGCCAGGAGTCGCCGTCCCGAACGGCGAGGCCCTTGTCGGTGGGGACCAGCAGGCGGCCGGCGCGGTCTGTCGCGAGCGCTCCGAAGAAGCCCGATTGTGCAAGCTCCTGCCCCACGGATTCGAAGCGCGGCGCGTCCCTCCGCTTCACCAGCAGGTGGTCCGAGCTTCTGGCCCAGAGGTTGCCGCTCCAGTCGAGCTGAAAAGCGTCCCAGCGGGACTTGGGGACGCCTTGGGCTGCGCCGAACGGCTCGGCCCTCCCGCCCTCGATGCGGACAATCTGGCCGGCAAGACTCGCCCAGAGAACACCCTCCTTGGCCGTGTAGACAGCGTCGACCGCGGTGGAGGGAGGCAGGCTTCCTGGACGCGCAATGGCGTCGATGCGGAAGGGAGCGTCATCTCCGGAAACGCGGAAAAGCCCGTTGGAGGTCGCGAAGTAGACGTCGCCGCCGGCGGTGGAGAGCGCGCTGCGGCCGAAGACCCTGACCCGGCGGCCGACATCGACCGGTTTGAAGGCCGTTCCGTGACGGAACGCGAGGCCATCCCGTGTCGCGACCCAGAGCCGGCCCTTGGAGTCAAGCGCCAGGCTTTGAATGGTCGAGCTGGGCAAGCCGTCCTTTGTTCCGAAGGCCTGAAACTCCAGGCCATCGCCGCGATAGAGCCCGTTCATCGTCCCGACCCACAGGTAGCCTTGCGCATCCTGCAAGATACAGTTCAGCGCGGAGTTGGCGAGATTCTGCCTGAAGCCGTACTCTTCCAGAGCATATTCCTGAGCGGGGAGGGTGGCCGAGGCAATCAGGACCAGAACAGACAGAATGCCCTGACGCTTTGAAACGTCTTTGGGATGCAGCGGCGTGGGGGTCCTGTTCAGGATGGCTGTCAATCTCCGATGAAGGCAATGGCCTGAAAGAGTGGGGGCCCGCAGCGGGGCCCTTGCCTCCCACTCTATCAATCTCTCATCGGCATATTCAGTCTAGGGTTTAGCGCTGAACACGTAGCTGCCGGGGCCCAAATCGTAGAGCGGCCGGTTGTTTTCAACGCGGAGGAACTTCGCGCCCCGCGGCGGAACCGAGACCGGTTGGGCTGGCAGGTGGAGGGTCGCAGACGTGCCTGGCGGGACGGTAGCCTCGTAGCGGAAGACGCCATTGTCGATTCGCCAGTTGCTCACGATCTCGCCGTGGATCGAGCGGTAGGTGGAGCGGGCGTAGGTGAGGTTGCCCACCCGCGCCGGCTTCAGGATGAAGTGCGAAAAGCCCGGCGCCTGCTCGTCGATGCGGATGCCGCCGATGCCCTGAATGAACCAGGCGCCGATGGAGATCAGGGTGTCGTGGATGCGGGACATCCCCGACCAGGACTCCCAAAAGGTGGTGGCGTCCTGTTCGAGCATGTAGCCCCAGGAGGGCCATGTCTTCTTGGAGGTGAACTCGTAAATGAGGTCGTTGCGGTCCTCCTCCATCAGAAGCTTCAGTAGGAAATATGTGCCGTGCATGCCGGCGTTGATGTGGCCGGCATCCTTGACGCGGATGGTCTCCTCGAGTCTGCCAAGCACAGCCGGGCGAATGCCGGCGGGCACGATTCCCGTCAGGAGCGGGAAGGCGAGATAGGGCTGCTGTCCGGTGGCATAAGTGTTGTCCGCGGCGTTGAAGAAGGCGGAGTGCAGCTTCGCCGAGAGCGCAGCCGCGCGGTTGGAGTAGAGCAGCGCGTCCTCGGGCTTGCCGAGAATCGTGGCGATGCGGGAGGCGATCTGAAGTGTGTAGAGGTAATGGCAGTTGTTGATGAAGCGCGCGGCGGCGGGGTGGCGGGCGATGTCGGGCTCCTCGCGGCTGCGCCGCGGCGCGACCCAGTCGCCGAGGTAGTTCCACTGCGGCATGGAGATCCCAACGCTGACGTAATGCTCGATCAGCCCGTCCTTGGTCTTCGAGCCGGCAAAGGCGAGCCATTTGCGGATCATCTCGTAGTTGTTTTCTAGGGCGCGCCTGTCGCCGTACTGGAGGTAGATGTGCCAGGGGAGGGTGACGGCGAAGCCGCTCCACATAGGACCGCCGCCACCCTGATCGGGGTAGTTGGGGGCGGTATAGGGAACGTCGCCGTTGGGCGCCTGGGCGTCGCGCCAGTTGGCGGCCCAACTCGAGTAGAGCGCGCCGGTGTCGAAGTTGAAGAGTCCGGTTTCGATGGAGGTTCCGGCGTCGCCTCCGTAGCCGAGCCGCTCGCGGGTGGGGCAATCGACGACGTAACCGCCGAGCGTAAGGTTCTCGTAGGTCCAGGCGGCGGTGCGCCAGATGCGGTTGAGCAAGTCGTCGGAAGACTCGAAAGAGCCAGCCCGGGCGTAGTCGGTTCGAATGAACCGGCCCGTGATGTCAGCGGCAGCCGGGGCGCGTTCGAGTCCGCTGATGCGGGCCCAGCGGAAGCCGTGATAGTTGAAGCGCGAGCGGATGGTCTGGCCGGCGCCGGCGCGGGTCAAGTACTCGTCGCGCTGGTTCTGGGTCATGAAGCGCGTGCCGGAGGGCGCCGTGTCGGCGTACTCGATGCGGATCTCTTTGCCGGCGGCGGTGGAGGGCGGCAGCTTGACCTCGAACCATCCAACGTAGTTCCGGCCCATGTCAACGGTGAAGACTCCGGGCGAGGTCTCTTCGATCTTCGCGGGCTTCAGGGTTTCGATTTCGCGGTTGGGCTGGACCCTCTGGGCCGTGGTGGCGGCTGGCGGAGGCGGGAAGATGGCGGCGGGCTGCCAGGAGGAATCATCGAGGCCGGGGGAGTTCCAGCCGGGGAGTTCGAGCGAAGCATCGTAGCGTTCGCCTCCGTAATCGCCGAAGGCAGTGCCGCGTCCGAGCGGGGTGATGGGAGAGAAGCGGACCTTCCATGTGGTGTCAGTTTCGATGCGGAGCGACGCGCCGGCGGGCTGATGGATGTCGAAACGGGCGCGGACCAGCGGCCCGTCGTGGATCACGCCCGGGTGGCCGCGGACATACCAGCCGCGGCCGAGCCAGATGGCAATGACATTCGGGCCGGTCCGGAGGAAGGGCGTGATGTCGTGTGTGACGTAGAGATTGCGCCTGGAGTAGTCGGTGACGGCGGGGGAGAGGAGGTGGTCGTCGACTTTGACGCCGTTGACGTACAGCTCGTAATAGCCGAGCGGGTTGACGT
>JACADU010000070.1 GCA_013388415.1 Bryobacteraceae bacterium | reverse complement strand
TAACGCATCGAGCCCAGCATCAGCTTCACGGTTCCATCGGCTGTCTCGACGTCGACCGATGGCATGCCCGCGCCCTGTTGGATATGGACCTGCTTGATTGTGCCCTTGATGTCCACCAAAGGGTGGTGCGCCGCAGGGCCGGATCTGGTTTCCTGAGACATCAGTGGACCCGGCGTGCAGATGAGAAACGCGGCTAGGAGTCTATTCTTCATCGTGAAACCTCAGCCCTGCTGCCGCAAACAGAGGGCCATGCGCTGCTCATTTCAAATCAAGCACTTGCAGAGCTGGAATGCAAGTGTTGCGCATGGCTTGGAGCGCACATTCTGCGTAGTCTGGTCCGGAAAGCCCGCCTTGTCGGCATCCCGTCACCGGCTATCTCCTCTAAACAAATCGACAATGAGTGATTGGAGTGGAAAAATCGAAGAATTCCCGTCTCAGTTGCGGTTCTGAAACCAACCGGGGTGTGATAGCGTCATAAGTAGCAGAGAGTCGAGCGGCTGGGATTACGACTCTTGCCCCAAGGCATGAGCTACCAGTCGCCATTCCTCTCTCTGCCTAGGGCGGCCACTTCCTCCTCCGGTGGCCGCCTTTTTTGTGCTCACTCCGTGCACGCCACACATAGCGCCGCTCAGCCTGATACACTCCCGAACTGAATGAAGACCATCATCGAACCCTTCAGAATCAAGAGCGTAGAGCCGCTCAGGAAGCGGACGCCGGAGGAGCGATCGAGGCTAATACGCAATGCCGGATTTAACCTTTTTCTATTAAATGCGGAGGACATTCTCATCGATCTTCTGACGGATTCCGGCACGTCGGCGATGTCCACGAACCAATGGGCTGCGATGATGCGTGGCGACGAAAGCTACGCCGGCAGCGAAAGTTTTCTTCGCCTGAAGCGTGCGGTTGAGGACCTGACGGGCTTCAAACACGTGATCCCGGCACATCAGGGGCGGGCGGCGGAACGGATCCTGTTCTCGGTCATGTGCCGGAGCGGGCACGTCGTTCCAAACAATGCTCATTTCGACACGACACGGGCGAACATCGAATTCACCGGCGCGCGGGCTGTCGACCTGATGAGGAGCGAGGCGGCGGACACACAGGCGCGCCTTCCTTTCAAGGGGGACATGGATCTCGAGGCGTTGGAAGGGCTGATCGAATCCGAAGGCAGGGAGCGCATCCCGCTCATCCTCTGCACGGTCACCAACAACTCCGGCGGCGGGCAACCGGTGTCGATGGCCAATCTCGAGGGCATCAGCGCCATCGCAAGGCGCCATTCCATCCCGTTCTATCTCGATGCCTGCCGCTTCGCCGAAAACGCCTGGTTCATCCGGCAGCGCGAGCCGGGCTATGAAAACGCCTCGCCGCGTGAGATCGCAAGGAAGATGTTCGCGCTCGCCGACGGTTGCACGTTCTCAGCCAAGAAGGATGCGTTCGCGAACATCGGGGGATTCCTCTGCACGAATAACGACTCTCTGGCGCGCCAGGAGAAGGACCTGCTGATTCTGACCGAAGGCTTTCCGACCTACGGAGGGCTTGCCGGCAGGGATCTGGAGGCGATCGCCGTGGGGCTGACTGAAGTCCTCGATCCCGGCTATCTGGAGTACCGCATTGCTTCGACAAGCTATCTTGGCCGTCACATCGCCGACCACGGCGTTCCCATCGTCGAGCCTCCCGGCGGGCACGCCATCTACATCGACGCGGCGCGGATGCTGCCGCAGATTCCGCGTCACGAGTTCCCGGCGCAGTCGCTCGCCGTCGAGCTCTACCGTCATGCGGGCATCCGCAGCGTCGAAATCGGCTCGGTGATGTTCGGCGATCACGCGAAGAACGAGCTGCTGCGCCTCGCCATTCCGAGGCGCGTCTACACCCAAAGCCACATTGATTACGTCGTCGAAGCGATTCTCGAAGTTGCAGCGCGGAAAGATTCGCTGCAAGGCTACAGGATCGTCGAGCAGCCGCACTTCCTGCGCCACTTCTCATGCCGCTTCGAGCCGGTGTAGGCTGAACTGGAGCCATGTCACTTCCCGTCCCGGCATCCGCGCTGCTTGCTGTTTGCGCCATGATCGCGAGTCTTCCCGCCGCCTGGGGACAGGACCTCCCGCGGCTTCGAGTGAGCAAAGACCGGAGGTCGCTTGAAACCGCCGGGGGGAGACCGTTCCTGTACCTGGCTGACACCGCCTGGGAGTTGTTCCACCGGTTGAGCCGGGAGGAGGCGTTGCACTATCTCGCCAAACGCAAAGCGCAGGGCTTTACCGCGGTTCAGGCCGTGGCCGTCGCCGAATTGAAAGGAGTAGACGAAGCGAACGCCAACGGGGACCTGCCCTTCGAGAACCGCGACTTCACAAAGCCCGCGGAGAAGTACTGGGAGCACGTCGACTTCATCATCGGCGCCGCCAACGAGCGCGGGCTCTACGTCGGTCTGCTTCCAACCTGGGGCGGCTGGGTTCAAGGGGCGAAGGGAAGGCAGGACGAGCCCCTCCTCACGCCGCAAAATGCCCGGCAGTTCGGCGAGTTCCTCGGCAGGAGATACGGACGGAAAGCCGTCATCTGGATCCTTGGCGGCGACCGGACCGCTGGCGGAATGGAGGAAACCTGGCGCGCGCTCGCCGCCGGCATCGAGAAGACAGCCGGCAGCGATTCCCTCATGACTTTCCACCCGCGAGGATCTGAGACC
>JACADU010000099.1 GCA_013388415.1 Bryobacteraceae bacterium | reverse complement strand
TGTCAGTACTGATCTTACCCAGGCTGCCGAGAATCTCAACCCGCTGGTCGTAGCCGTAGGATGCCTGCCGGCAGTTGTCAATCGTCGCGATGACGCCGTTGCGGAATCGAAGGACGAGCAGGGCGGTGTCGAGATCGCCGGCCTCTCCGATGGCGGGGTCGACCATGACCGCGCCCGCGGTGTAAATCTCCTCGACTTCGTCGCCGATGAGGAAGCGGGCCATGTCGAGGTCGTGGATGGTCATGTCGAGGAAGATGCCGCCGGAGGAGCGGACATAGGACGGCGGCGGCGGCGCCGGGTCGCGGCTGATGATGTGCATCAGGCGTGGGGCTCCGATCTCACCGGAGGTAACAGCCTGGCGCACCCGCGCGAAATTGGAGTCGAAGCGCCGGTTGAAGCCGATTTGGAGCTTGACGCCGGCTTTGTCCACGGCGGCGAGAGCGCGGTCGATGGCCGCCAGGCTGTGCGAGATGGGCTTCTCGCAGAAGATGTGCTTGCCCGCGGCGGCGGCTTGCTCGATGAGGGGCGCGTGGGTGTCGGTGGAGGAGGAGATGAGAACCGCCTTGACCTCGGGGTTGCCGAGAACTTCACCGCTGTCAGCCGCGATCGAAGGGATGCGGCAGCGCGCGGCGAGAGCCTCCGCAGCGTGGCGGTTAACGTCGGTGATGGCGACGATGCGGGCCTCCGGGGTGCGGAACGCCAGCGTTTCGGCGTGGACCTTGCCGATGCGGCCGGCGCCGATAATCCCGATGCCGAGTGATTGGGTGTTCATAGGTTGAAATGGTGCTCGATGGATTTGAGGTACTCGCGGTTGCGGCGGGCGCTCTCCTTGGGCGAGCCCATGCCGGGCAGGATGTCCTGTTCGACGAGGACATAGCCCTGGTAGCGGCGCCAGGCGAGCCAGCGAAGGACGGCGGGGAAATCGACTGCGCCTTTGCCGAGTTCGCAGAAGACGCCGTTGCGGAGAGCGGTGAAGTAGTCGAGTCCTTCGGCGCGGGCGCGCGCGGCGACCTCGGGCTGGCAATCCTTGAGGTGGACGTACCAGATGCGATCGGCGAAGAGGTTCAGCGCGGAGACGACATCGTAGTCAGGGGCGCCGAAGCAGTAGTGGCCGGTGTCGAAGACGAGGCCAAGGAGGCGCGGGTCGGTGAGCGAGAGCAGCGTGGCGATTTCGTCCGGGGTTTCGACGTACCCGGCGCAGTGGTGATGGAAGACGGTGCGGAGGCCGGTGGTTTCAAAGACGGCGGTGGCGATCAGATTCGCGCCGGCGGCGAACGTTTTCCAATCGGCGGGCGAGAGGCCGTGGTCGGGGCGGATGCGGCCGGCAAACCGGACGCGCTCGGGCACGGTCCCGTTGTTGTCGGCGAGGACAAGGTAGGGCGCGACGCCCGTCCCGGTGGCGACCGCCGCGAGGAGCCGCGCGGTTTTGACGGCAGTCGAAACGCCCGCGGCGTGGGCGGCGGAGTCCTTGAGCGCGACAGGGACGAAGGCTCCGAGCATGACGAGGGAGCGCTTGTGGAGTTCGGCGAGAAGCGCGGCGGGGCCGGTGGGCATATAGCCCCAGTCGCCGAGTTCGGTGCCGGTATAACCGGTTTCGGCGAGCTCATCGAGCATCTGTGCGTAGCCGACCTGCTCGCCTTTGGTTTCCTCGAATTCCAGCTTGCCCCAACTGCAAGGTGCGTTGCCAACCAGGAGTTTCGACATGGTTCTTCCTTGACGCGCTCAGAACTTGCGGCTCCAATCGCGGGGCCAGCGTTCGATAACGACCTTGGTTTGCGTGTAGAACTCGACGCCGTGGTGCGCCTGGGCGTGGAGGTCGCCGAAGAAGCTCTCGCCCCAGCCGCTGAAGGGGAACCACGCCACCGGGGCAGCAACGCCGACGTTGATGCCGACGTTGCCGGCATTGACCTCGTAGCGGAAACGGCGGGCGTTCGCGCCGTCGGTGGTGAAGATGCAGGCCATGTTGCCGAAGCTGCGGCGGTTGACGATGGCGATGGCCTCGTCGATGGTGGCGGCGTGCATGAGGCTGAGGACGGGGCCGAAGATTTCGGTGCGGGCGATTTCGCCCGCGGGGGCGACATCGTCCAGGATGGTGGGCCGGACGAAGAAACCGCCTTCGCAGCCGGGAATGATGGTGTTGCGCCCGTCGACGAGGACGCGGGCGCCTTCTTTCAGGCCCAGGCCGATGAGAGATTCAATGCGGGCTTTGCTCTCGGCGGAGATGACCGGGCCCATCTCGACGCCTGCGTCGAGGCCGAAGCCGACCTTGCGCGAGCGGGCGATTTCGACCATGCGACCGGTGAGCGCCGGGCGGGCATCGCCGACGGTGACGGCGACGGAGGCAGCGAGGCAGCGCTGGCCGGCGCAGCCGAAGGCGGAGTCGGCGAGGATGCGGGTGGTCATCTCCATGTCGGCATCGGGCAGGATGACGACTGGGTTCTTCGCTCCTCCCTGGCACTGCGCGCGCTTGCCGTTGGCCCCGGCGCGGCTGTAGATGTAGCGGGCGGTGGGCGTGGAGCCGACAAAACTGATGGCGCGGATTTCGGGGTGGTCGAGGATGGCGTTCACGGCCTCGCGCCCGCCGTTGACGAGCTGAACGACGCCGGGCGGGAAGCCGGCGGCCTGGAGCAGTTCGAAAATCCTCGCCGAAGTGATGGGGACGCGTTCGGAGGGTTTCAGGATGAAGCAGTTGCCGGTGGCGACAGCGTAGGGAAGAAACCAGAACGGGATCATTCCGGGAAAGTTGAAAGGGGTAATGGCAGCGACGACGCCAAGCGGCTGGCGAATCATGTGCTCGTCGATGCCGGGGGCGATGTCCTCGTTGTTGCGGCCCTGCATGAGGGAGGGGATGCCGCAGGCGCACTCGACGTTCTCGATGGCGCGGCGCATTTCTCCCGCGCTTTCCGCGTAGGTTTTGCCGCACTCCTCGGTGATGGCGCGGGCGAGCGAGTCGAGGTTGTCTTCGAGCAGGGCTTTGAGCTTGAACAGCGGCTGGACGCGGTCACCCGCTGGTGTGCGCCGCCAATCGGGGAAGGCGCGGGCGGCGGCTTCGGCGGCTTGCGCGACCTCCTCGGCGGGCGAAAGGGGGACTTCGGCGAGAGTCTCACCGGAAGCCGGGTTCAGGACGTTCAGGGCTTCAGTGGCGGCGGAGGGGCGCCATGAGCCGCCGATGAAGTTGTGCAGACGTTGAGCCATGTCAGTTCCCTTCCCTTCTGCGGGGTCTCACAGGAAATAGCGCTCGGCCTTGCGGGCCTTCTCGTACTCGGAGCGCGCCGCCTTGACGCTCGCGGATTCGGAGACCTCGGCCACGGCGACATCCCACCAGGAGTCGTAGCTGGGGACGCGCGGAGCGGGGTCGGTTTCGACGACGATGACGGTGGTGCGGCCGCTGGCCTTGGCGGTTTCGAGAGCGGCTTTGAGCTCAGCGAGGGTTTCGGCCTTGATGGCGTTTGCGCCGAGGCTGCGGGCATTGGCGGCGTAGTCGACTTGGATGAAGTCGCCGTCAAGCTGGCCGGAGGCGGAGCGGTGGCGGTAGCTGGTTCCGAAGCCCTGCTGGCCGAGCGAACGGCTGAGTCCGCCGATGCTGGCGAAGCCGTGGTTGTCGACGAGGACGATGATGATCTTGATGCCTTCCTGAATGGAGGTGACGATTTCGGAGGGGGCCATGAGGTAGGTGCCGTCGCCGAGGAAGACGAAGACTTCGCGCGTGGGGTCGGCCAATTTGGCTCCGAGGGCGCCGGGGATTTCGTAGCCCATGGTGGAGTAGCCGTACTCGAGGTGGTAGCCGTTGGGAGCCCGCGTGCGCCAGAGCTTGTGCAGGTCGCCGGGGTGGCTGCCGGCGGCGGAGAGGAGGATGTCTCGAGGACCGGAAGCTTCCCACATGGCGCCGATGACCTAGCTCTGCGCGGGGCGTCCGGGGTTGTTGAGGTGGAAGAGACGGTCGACTTCGGCGTCCCAAGCCTGCTTGAGGCCTGCGGCGAGGGCGCGGTAGACCTCGGAGACGTGATAGCCCTGGAGCGCGGCTGTGAGCATTTCGAGGCCGGCGCGGGCGTCGGCGACCA
>JACADU010000168.1 GCA_013388415.1 Bryobacteraceae bacterium | reverse complement strand
CCCCCCCCCCCGTTCCGCCATCCCAACAGAGACGAACCATGAACCACACATTCAAGAGAAGAATCATCCAGTTCATCGCGGCTGCCGCTTTGCTCCCCATTTCATCCCTTGGGCAAAGCTCCGCCCCCGGCAAGGACTGGAGCGCGGATCTCTCCGTTTATCTCATCGGCCCGCGGATGGATGGCAACACGACGGTCAGCGGAATCACCGCCGAAGTCGACGTGCCCTTCAGCAAGATTTGGGAAAACCTGAACGCCGCGGGCATGGGCCGCGCCACTGTTCGCTACAAGCGGTGGGGTCTCTCCACGGACGTTGTATTCATGGGCCTTTCGGCGGACAAGATCTCGAATCGTGGCGGAGTGGACGTCAGCTTCGATCAATGGATTCTGCAGCCGGTGCTCGAGTTCGAAGCCGCGTCCTGGATTAGCCCCTACGCGGGCGCCCGTTACGTGGACTTGACCGCGGGAATCCGCGGCCCGCTGGCGCGTTTTGACGAGCGCAGCCAGACCTGGTGGGATCCAGTGGTGGGCGCGGAGATCCGTATACCAGCTACCGCGAAAGTGAGGCTGCGGCTGCGCGGCGATATCGGCGGCTTCGGCGCGGGCTCATCCTTTAGCGGCCAACTCGAGCCCATGCTCGACTGGCGCGTCGCAAAGCGCATGTCTCTCCAGCTTGGCTATCGCCTCTACTACTGCGACTACGAAACCGGGACTGGACGCGACCTGTTTCGCTACGACATCACCACTCAGGGCCTTCAGATGGGTGCAACATTCCACTTCTGACCGGGCTCACAGCCAACACCAACTCCCGTCAATGGAACCTTCCTCGCCTTGTTGGTGCGGCCGGCGAACAGACCCACGAGATTTGCGGAGCGAGGAATCCCGGTGGCCCTGATACCTTAGCGCCGCCAACTAACCAAAGTCTGTTGTGCGGGGCGAACCCACATCCTCACTGGATCCAATGAACAAGTGCCAGAGTCTGGAGCAAGGACTCGAATGGCGCAGGCGATACAGCTTGGCTGCCCTGTTCATTGCACATTCGAATAGGCCTTTGACACGCGTCGCGGACCGCGACATTACGATGGAAGGCAGGGCATCCAGGAATCGGCGACGACCGGGAGCGTGGTTGCGGTTGAGGAACGCGCGGGCTTCCAGGAGCGCCGGGATGGAGACAACCAGCCCGGCCGGCTGCACGTAGCGCTCAGGCTCGGTGGAAAGCTCACGGTCGAGGTCCACCAGACGTTTGCCCCAGTGACGCCGGTTCGATTCCAGTTGCCTTCGTCCCTCCTCGTTGAACTCAAGCACCATCTGCTCGCCGCGGTCATGCCGCGCGGCGGTATCGCTGAGGTGTTTGCGTTGGGTTTCGGAAATTTCCCGCATCGCTTCGGCTTCGGCGCGCCTGGAGCGCAACGAGCAGTTCGCGGACGTCGCCCGGGATGGCGCCGGAGAACTGCGCCAGGCAGGCACGCGAGAGGTCGTGGTGGACGAAGCCCCGCGCAGCCACAACCGGCCGGCCTCATGCCAGTCGACTGACGCGGGCAGGATTTCCCAACGGCCTTTCCAGACCCCGTCCCTACGGTGCGGCGATCTCTTCTCCTGCCATAGACCTGTTTCTGCCCGCAGCGATATCCGCACCTACAGCCATCCGGCATCACCTGCCAATCTTCGTCCCGATCACCTCGCCCGAGACGATGATCTCGACGCGGCGGTTCGCTTGGCGGCCCGCGGCCGTGGCGTTGTCGGCCACGGGCATCGTCTTGCCGTAGCCCTTGGACGTAACTGACTCGGCGGCCAGTCCCTGCTCGACCAGGAAGGTCCGCACGGTAGAAGCCCGCTGCTCTGACAACTTCTGGTTCAATTCGTCGCTGCCAGTGCTGTCAGTGTGGCCCTCGATCTCGAGGTTCAGTCCTTTGTTGGCCAGGATGATTCCGGAAAGCCGGGCCAGTTTCTCGCGCGTCGGCCCCCTCAAGTCGTACTTGCCGGTGTCAAAGAGGACATCTGCCATCGTGACCACCAGACCGCGGGGCGTGTCCTTTGTCTCGAGTACCCGGTTGAGGCTATCCAGCAGTTGCGCGCGGAGTTGTTCAGCAGCCTGACGCGCCCGCTCCGCCTCGGCCTTGGCGGCTTCTTCTTTGGCCCTCAGCGCGTCGGCCTCCGCCTTGGCCTTCGCCGCGGCCGCATCGGCTGCCGCCTTCGCCCTGGCTGCAGCCGCGTCCGCTTCCGCCTTCATCTGGGCCTGCTTCGCTGCCGCCAACTCCGCCTGGCGCTGGGCTTCCAAATCGGCCTTGCGTTTCGCTTCCGCGGCTTCCGCGGCAGCCTTCGCTTCTGCCTCGGCCTTGGCCTTGGCCGCGGCCGCCGCCTTCTCCGCGGCAATGCGCTCTTCTTCCTGACGCTGCGCGGCCAGCGCACGGGCATCCTCGGCAAACTGCACGGTGGAGCGGGCCGCGGAGATCACTTCCTTCCTGTTCGCCTTGCGGGCAAGCGCATTCTCCGCCATTTTCATGCCGCCATCGGCCTTCGTGAAGATCTCAGGCGCGTACTTTTCCGCTCCACGCGATTTCGCGATCTCCACCGCGTTTCGTGCCTCATACATCTCAAGCGGAACGTTCTTCACGTCCAACGTGAGCGCCAGCGGGTTCCCCATCTTCTGGTAATGCGCCCGCTTCATCAGCCTGTATTCTTTGATCGGGTAGATCTTCCCCTTGGTGCCCTTCCGCAGCGCGTTCTCGAGCACGACAGCCTCGTTCGGTTGCCGCACCGCGTAATACGGTTCAGCGGTGACGATGAGGGAAAACGTCTGAAGTTGAGTGGTGGCCTTGAGTTCGCCCTCGCCGTTGTCCTTGATCTGAATTTCGCCGAGGTTGCTCGTTCGACCGTCGGGCGAGACCACCCACAGGACGTAAGTCAGCAGTTCTGTGCCCAGCCTCGATGCGGGCGTCAGCCCCTTCACTTTGGCCTCAATCGTCGTGACGCCCGACTTGGCTTCCACCTTGGCTTCGCCGCTTGCCTGCGGCATCGCGTCGGTGGCTTTGAGGTCCACCTGCGTGGATCCTCCGCCCACCTGGTAACCGATCGCTGTCGTCGATTTGCTGACAGAATCCGATGGCGCCACGTTCTGCTGGCAGAGCGCGACGGCCGCGCATGAGGCGATACAGATGACTGACTTGATGATTGTTTTCATGACTGATGCTTCCGTTCTGCAGTGTTCAGCCGCTGCTTACTCCGCTTCCTCGAAGACTGCCTTCACCTTTCCCGTGTGAATCGCGCGGTCGAGGGCGGCGTGGTCCTTTTCGTTCTGGTCGGCGTAGTCCTTCGAGAAGGACGCAATCGCAGTGTCAAACGCATCGCCCCGTCCCATGTAGCCGCTCAGCATGGTTGAATATCCAGCCCGCGCGTGCGAAAGGGCGAGCGCTTTCCCGCACCATGTGGCGTATAGACCCAATTCGGAAGGGCCGAATGTCTCCACACGCGGGCTGATTTTGATGTCCCTCAGTTGCCGGATGAAGAAGTGGCGTCCTCTCGCACCCTGGGTCCAACCAAGGAACATGTCGCTCGCAGTCTGCATGAGCCTGTAGCCGTTTACGACGCGTTGGCCGTGATTGGAGAAGACACTTGGCGCCGTGTAAGCCTCCAAGACCGATGCCCGCGCCTCCTTGACCTGGAGAAAAAGCGGATCGTCCTCGCCAGCCATGAACAGCAGAACCCAACAGGCGGTCCCGACACTGCCGACGCCGACCACCTTGATGGCCGCGTCCCTGAGTTCATAACGCTCCAACAATGACTGCAAGGACGGTGGGAGCGTGAGGCAGTAGCTGGAAATGGCGTCGCGCAGGACCTTCTGGACTTCTCCGGGGGGATGCCCCTCTGCGTGGAATATGGTGGGCAACTGGTCCTTGATGACCGGGATGTCTCCTTTGTGCTCCACCAGTTTGGGAAAGAGCTCTTCGCCGCGGCTTTTCGCCTGTTCCTTTTCAATGCGCTTGAGAACCCGCTGGCGCATTCTTGGGTCCAGGCTCTCCAACAGATCCTTCGCCCAAATCGCCTGGTACCAGAGTTCCAGAGTCTTCATGTGGCTGAACTCCGCCATCGACTCCCGGTAGCTGCGGACGCACGTCATAACGATGTCCCGGGCGATGCTATCGCTGAAGCCCTTGTCGCGGCAGGCCACGACAAAGCTTGCGGCCAGGCGCTTGACGTCCCACTCCCACGGCGCCGGGTGCGTTTCGTCCAGGTCATTGATGGCGAAGAGGATCCTGCGCTCCGGGGTTGCGAATCCGCCGAAATTGCACAGGTGCGCGTCACCACAGCATTGAACGTGCAATCCAGTAGACGGCGTGGACGATAGATCGGAGGCCATCGTGAGGGCCGCCCCGCGATAAAACGTGAACGCAGAGCGGACCATGCGTCCATGGCGAAGAGGCAGCAATTCGGGTATGCGCCCTTCCTCTGCCGCAAGAACCAACTCCACTGCATCCCGGCGCCCGGCGGGCGCCTTCCAACGGGCGTGGGCGTTGCGAGGACAAGATTCCCGCAGCGCCTTGCCCGCGGCATACCGCTCGGCGTATGTCCTACTGGCCGTCGAACCGGGGGGTGAAGGCTTCCGGCGCGGAATCTTCTTTGCGACCCGCTTTGTCATGGCCATGATGGGACCTCCGTAGTCCGAATGCTCTCACACCCAACTTGGCATGCAACCCTCGGGCCAAATCAAAAAACAGGGGCTCTGGCCGTACAAGACCAATGGTCTCAGTCGGATATGCATCGTGAAGCATGTTCTCGCCGGGTGATTGGCAACCGCAGCAAGGTTGAGTTTTAGTCCCGGGGTTGACTAATCGACCGGTCTGCCCTTGTGAGACCAACCTCATCATTGCCATCGCGTCGAGATCCGGTCGTGAAGGCGCCTCGCTTACTCAGGTGCGTCCGCCCGATTCTCGTGCGCTGAGTGCGCAGGGTCAGCGTCCTCACGCAAAGCCGCGTGAGCCGGGTCGTGGCGAGAGGATCTTCTCGCTACGGCCTCGATCACGTTCTGCTCGAAGAGCGCCGGACGAACCGCTCTTCACAACTGCTGAGAGCGTTCGGGCTGATTCTCACTTCTTCGCGGTCTTCGTTACTATCGTCTCGGCCTCCACAAAATCAGCCGCGTTGCTGAACTCGATGATCTCGCAAGCGACCGGGGCGTTCTTGTCGATGATCATGGTGTGATCCTTGTGTAAGTAGAACACGTCCCCAGCTCGAACAATCTCTTCACTCCCGTCCTTGTATCGCATGATCATCTCGCCCTTGAAGCAGTAGCCCCAGTGAGGAACCGGGCACCATTCCCCAAATGCCTCGAAAGCGGGCGTGATATCCGTGCCCGGGGCGAAATGGTGGACGGCACATACCATGCCGCCGTGCACCTCCCCCTGTTGATGGCGGGATAAAACGGCAGCATTTCTGGCGGTCTTGTCGTCAAAGAGAACAGCCATCGGCCAGGATGCAGTACGCACTCTACAGCAGTTTCTAAATCCCGCCTG
>JACADU010000069.1 GCA_013388415.1 Bryobacteraceae bacterium | reverse complement strand
TCATTACGCCGCGGTTGCAGAATCCGCTGCGGAAAACAACGTCGGGCGTCGAGGAGACGACTCTGGGAACCCGGTTCAGCTCGCCGACGCGGATGATCGTCAGGCCGCTGGCCGAGATGGCGTACATCATCCTCCCGTCCCGCGACAGGACGCTCTTGCCCGACAGGTTCTCCGCCAGCTTGAAGCGCTCGCGAACTGTGAGATTGTCTGCGTCCAGAACCATGAGGAACGGCGGCTGCGCGTCCGGGTTCGGCGTGTTCGCTTGAGTTGTACCAGGTTGTGACGTCGTTCCGCCAGATTGCGTGCTGTCTGTCGTCGTCGTCACGACCTGTTCAGGCACCTGGGCGTAGATGATTCCGCGATCGCTGTCGATGGCGTGCGAGCCAACGCCGAGGTCGCCCTTGGGATTCGGGAACTGGGCTACCATCCCTACACGGTCGAACAGCGCCCAGCCGGCCAGGTAGTAGGCGCCGTCCTTGGCGACGCTGATGGCTCTCGGTCCCAGCGGAGGCTCGGCCACGTAATAGCTGTAGCTCACCCGCCGCGCCGCGACATCGTAGACAAACATCATCGAGTCGGTCAGGCCGTAAATCGTCAATCCGTCGGCCGAGGACTGCACCGAGGCCGCAACAATCTCGGCCGGGGGCTTCGCAGGCGGCTGCGGCAGCGTGTTGGCGGTGACGTCCTGGAGCGTGGAAATCACCTGCGTCGTGCCCAGCAGAGGATCGAAGCGCAGGAATTGTGTCGATGTGACGACCAGAGCGTACCCGTCGATACCGAACGCGATGCCAAGCGGCGGGTTCGCCAGCGCGTAGGTATGCCGTTCCCTGCTGTTCAGATCAATCACTGTCAGGGCGTTTCGCGGGGTGCCCGGCGCCGCGAAATTGCCGAAATGCGCAATGGCCAGGTAGCGCGAGTCCGGCGACATGGCAATGGAACTGGGCTGGCTGGGAACGTTGATCGAACCCTGCACATCGCCCGCCTCGGCGCCGACGACGTCCACTCGATTTGCCGTGAAATTGGCGACGTAGACTACGCCCCGGAGTTCATCCAGGACCACGTCCGATGAGTGACCGCCCAATGCGACAACCTGGCCCAGGCTCTGACCCCAGGCCAGCGGGGCGCACAAGAGCGCCATTGCCGTCATCCACCACCGATTCCTCGCCATGTTCAATCTCCCTCGGTTGATCCCGACCAAATTCCGTAGTTTGATAACGCTTCCCCGGGGCGCGCTCTATTCAAGGGCGTTTTCGCGCCGCTCAAGTCAAGCCGCGCCTCCGGGCGATTCCTGCGGCCGATGCGTCACTCTTCGGCGTTCTTGTTCTTCCGGCGCATGATGATCACGCCAAGAAAAACCACCGCCAGCAGCGCGCATACCAGACGAACAATCTGACTGTTCTCCATAGTCTGTTCTCCTTTTTCCTTTCCCGCGTTTCAGGGCTTTCTAACTCACTCTCGTTCCAACCGAGAGCCGCTCAGTCGCGGCTCTCAAACTGTTCAATCGGCGGACTCGCCCGTTTTCTCTAGACCTCCAGGACAACTTCCTAAACCCCGGACATCATGGGCAGCAGTTCCCGGACGATTGTCACGGCAACCGGCCCGACCGTCACGATGAAAAGCGACGGCAATATGCAGAAGAAAATCGGGAAAACAAGCTTGACGCCGAGCTTTGCCGCCTTCTCCTCCGCAATCTGCCGCGCCTGGACTCGCATATAATCGGAGTGCGCTCTGAGGCTCTGGGCGACTCCCGTGCCAAACCGGTCCGCCTGAATCAGCACCGCCACCAGCTTCTTCAGGTCGTCGACGCCGGAACGGTCCGCCAGATTCTTCAGCGCTTCATTGCGGCGTTTGCCTGCCTTCAACTCGAGATTGACGAAGGCGAACTCCTCGCTGATCTCGGGATGGGCATGGTCGAGTTCCTTGGCCACCTGGAGGATCGCCTGGTCCAGACCGAGCCCCGATTCCACACAAACAACCATCAGGTCGAGCGCGTTGGGCAGCGCCTTCGAAATGCGTTTTTGCCTGCGCCTCACGGCGATGTTGACGTACTCGTTGGGCCCGAAAAACCCCATCGCCGCGGAGGCGAGAACGGCCATCATCTTGTTGGTCGGCTCCGCAGTCGAGCCGTAGACCACCGCCGCCATCAGGATCGGCATCAGAACGCCCAGCCCGACCTTGGAGCCGTACAGCATCTTCAGAGCGTTCGGGCTTCTGATCCCTGCCCTGATCAACCTCCGCTGCATCACCGACATGTCCTTCGGCGAGGCCGGCAAGACCGATCCGAGCCGGTTCAGCAGGTCGCGGAAGACCAGGCTCGGATGCGTCGGGCTTTCTTCCTCGAGCTGAACGCCGGCCCCCGTCACGCGCTCGATCGCTTCCTTTGGCTTGAGCCATGTCTTGGTGATCAGAAGCGCGAAGCCGACGGCCACGACGATAAAGATCACAAAGGTCAGAATCAGGGTCATTGTGCGTCTCCCTTGAAGGCCGGCTAAACCTCGATCGAAACGATCTTCTTGATGATCAGGTAGCCCAGGATTTGCAGCAGCACGCCGGCTCCGGCCATGATGTTGCCGGTTTCATCTCTCACGAAGAACGTGACGTAAGGCGGATTGACGATAAACATGATTGCCGCCACGGCGATGGGGATGCTTGTCAACGCCATGCCGGTGATGCGGCCGTGGGCGCTGATCGCGCGGATCTTTCCGCGCAGCTTGAATCTCTCCCGGATCACATAAGCGAGCTTGTCGAGGATTTCGGCGAGATTGCCGCCCGTCCGCTTCTGAAGCAGCACGGCCGAAACGAAGAAGTGCACGTCCAGCGACGGGATCCGCTGGCCCATTTTCTGGAGGGCGGTGTCGAGCGGAAGCCCCAGATTGTGCTCTTCGAAAACGCGGCGGTACTCGCCGGCCAGCGGCTCGGAGAATTCCCGGTGCAACATCTCGAGCGACACCGAGAAGGCGTGGCCGGCGCGCATCGAGCGGGCCACGAACTCGAGGCTCTCCGGGAACTGCTCCTCAAACATCTTCAGCCGTGCCTTTTTCTTTTGCAGAACGAAGAGCAGTGGCAGAGAGCCGGCGCCCAGGGCCGGGATGAAGGCGAGCGCCTGATAGAGCGGTGGAAGAAACATCCACCCCAGCACGTAGCCTGCCAGGAAGAAGGCCATGCACATATGGACCAGCTTGCCGACCTTCCACTTCAGTCCGGCCTGCTCCAACAGGACGTGCAGCCGGTGATTCAGCTCGAATTTCTTCAGGATGGAGGAGATCAGCGCGCCGGTTGAGAGATCCTCCTGCCGGATCAGCGTCGGGCCCGCCTTCGATCCCGACTTGGCGGACTTCTGGCGCGTGGACCCGAGGACGCGATCCCTGATCTTGTCCGAGTCGGCCTTGCTGAAGACATTTCCGAGAATCATCCAACTGCCCGCGGCGAGCAGCCAGACGACCAACAGGACCAGAATGAAGCTCAGCATCCTTACACCTCCACCACCTCGTCGAACAGATCCGGCCGCAGCCGGATTCCGGCGGCAAGCAGCTTCTCGTAGAACTTCGGGCGGATGCCCGTCGCAGCGAAGCGGCCGAGAACCTTCCCCTCGGGCGATAGACCGCGTTTTTCGAACACGAAAATGTCCTGGAGCGTGATGATCTCGCCTTCCATCCCGGTCACCTCGGTGAGGCTGGTGACACGGCGCGAGCCGTCGCTGAGGCGGGCCGCCTGAACCAGAAGGTGCACGGCGCTGGAGATCTGCTGGCGGATCGAAACAAGCTGCATGTTCGCGTTGGCCAGCGAGACCATGACCTCCAGCCGGCTGATGCCGTCGCGGGGCGAGTTGGCGTGAATTGTCGTCAGCGAGCCGTCGTGGCCGGTGTTCATCGCCTGAAGCATGTCCAGGGCCTCGGCGCCGCGGACCTCGCCCACGACGATGCGGTCTGGCCTCATACGCAGACTGTTGATGAGCAGCTCGCGCTGCCTCACCGCGCCATTGCCTTCCAGGTTGGGCGGCCGCGTTTCCAGCCGGACCACGTGCGGCTGCTTGAGCTGCAGCTCGGCCGCGTCCTCAATCGTCACGATTCGTTCCTTCGGATTGATAAAAAAGCTCAGGCCGTTGAGCAGCGTCGTCTTTCCCGCGCCCGTTCCGCCGATGATGATGATGTTCATCTTCGCCTTGACGGCCGCCTCGAGCAGCTCCATCATGCCTCGCGTCATCGCTTTGCGTTCGACCAGATCGGCGGGCATCAGCTTGTCCTGCGAGAACCGGCGGATGGACATGACCGGCCCGTCGAGCGCCAGCGGCGGGATGATGGCGTTCACGCGGCTGCCGTCGGACAGGCGCGCGTCAACCATCGGGTTCGATTCGTCGACCCGGCGTCCGACCTGGCTGACGATCTTGTCGATGATCCGGAGCAGGTGCTGGTCGTCCCTGAAGGTGACGTTGGTCAGCTCAATCAGGCCTTTTCTTTCCACGTAGACCTGCTTGCTTCCGTTGACCAGAATGTCGCTGACCGTCGGATCCTGGAGCAGAGGCTCCAGCGGCCCCAGGCCGAACACCTCGTCGAGAACTTCGTCGCTGATCTGCTGCTTCTCGAGGGCGCTCAGCAGGGTCGGTTCGCTGTCGATGAGCTGGATCAGCGCCTGGCGCACCTCGCCCCGGACGCGCTGGTTGTCGATCGTCGCCAGCGCTTCCAGGTTGATCTTGTCGAGCAGCTTCCGGTGAAGCGTGAACTTCAGTTCCTGATACTCGGGTTTCAGTGAAGACTTCGGCCGGCCGGCGTTCTTCAGCAGCCGCTGTTCCCAGCTCATCTGCGTGTTCGGCTTCTGGTCCATCGTCGGGATCATCGCGCATCCTTCCGCGGCTCACTCACGCTCCGGGCCGGGAGGCCCGATGAGCCGCTGTTCTTTCATCGGCTGTCTAAGGGAGGAACTTGAGAGCGAATAGGGCGCTTGTTTGCGGCTCATGGCTGAGACGGCAGGATCCAGACCAGCCTCCGGCGCCCCGCTAACTCTCGAGCAAAACGGGCTTCTGCTCGACAACGGCGGCGGAGCCCCTCTTGTCCTTGCCGTTGATGCCCGCAATCCGCTGGGCAAGCTGCTCGAATGCGCGGCTGATTTCCGTGTCGGGCGGCAACGGTTCGGCCCGCGTGACCGCTTTGTGAAGGGCGAAATAGTCGTTCGGCACGGACGCGAAGACCGGACTGGAGAAGATCCGCTCCATGTCCCCAGTGCTGATGCCGTCCCTCCGGTTCGTCCGGTTGACGAGAATGCGGAACCGGTCGCGGTCGAAGCCGAGCTGCTGGAGCATCCCGACGGCGCGTCTTCCCAGATGCAGGCTGGCCAACTCCGGCGTCGCCACCAGGTAAGCCTGTTCGGCCTCGGAGAGAGCAAACATCGAGAGCTGGCGGAAGATCGCGGGCAGATCCAGGATCACCCAACTGTAGAGCATCCGGGCGTACTCGATCACTTCATGCAGCCGGCTCATCTCGAATACGCCATGGAACGGCTCGTCCGGCGCGGCCAGGACGTCGACGCCGCCCGAGCCGACCACCAGGGAACCCCAAAGCGCCGGATCGAGTTGATCCGACCTCTCCAGCGCGTCCAGGATCGAATACGTTGGATTCAGCCGCAGAGAAAACGCCGCCGAACCGTTCAGAAGGTCGAGATCCGCGAGCAGCACGCGTTTGCCTGAGACGCGGCGAAGGGCGTAGGCCGTCTGAATCGCCATCGTTGTCGCGCCGCTCCCTGGTTTGGCGGAAGAGAACGCGATCACACGGCCGAATTCCTGCTGGAGGCTTCCCGTTTCCGGCTCGCGCAGCCGCTTGATCTGGGCTGCGGCTTCCTTCTGCGCGGATTCCTCGAACGGCGAGAACAGGAAATCGGCGGCTCCCGCCCGCAACGCCGAGACGAGCAATCCCGGATCGTTTCGCGCGCTGACTCCAACCACTCTCACCACGGGCTGGTGGCTGGACAGAAACCGCATGATCCTCTCTGCTTCACCGAAGTCGGTGCTCACATCGAGCAGGACGACGTCGGGCTGGAGCTGCCGCAGGCGGATCTCCAGCGTCTGCTCCGACGGATACTCCTTCACGTCGGAGAGAACCTCGAAGCACTTGGCCGCCTGCAGGGCGCCTTCCAGCGCGCGCGCCAGATCGCGGTCGGCCGCAACCAGCAGCGCAGACAATGATGGATCACGAACGATTCCGCGCGGCGTCATTTCCCTTTCCCCTGCCTCAGGCGTTCCCGCTCGCCGTTCAGGCAAGAATATGGCCTACTTGCTCGCGGGCGGAGTCACCCGCTTCCACGCTTCCTTCCGTGATGCCGCCGGCGCTCCTTTGCTGGCCGGCGATCCGGCCCCGACATTGGAAGATCCCGGCATGCCGTTGGGAAGCATCATGGGCCGCAAGAACTCTCCCGGCATCTGCGGCGTCAGCTTCGGATCGCCCGCCGTCATGGGTTCCACCAGTTCCGGCGTCACCATGACGAGGAGTTCCGTCTTGCTCCGGTTCTCGTTCCGGCTCTTGAACAGGGTGCCCAGCAATGGAATGCTCGCCAGACCAGGTATCTTGGCGAAAGTCTCGTTCACGCGATCGTCGATCAAGCCGCCGATCACGAAGCTCTGGCCGAGCCCGAGTTCGATATTGGACTCCACCCTGCGCGTGGCCAGCGCGGGGATCGTGAAACCGTTGAAGGTGACGGCGTTGGCCAGGTCGATCGTCGAGACTTCCGGCTTGACGTACATCTTCAGAGTCTTGTTTTCCGTTAGCGAGGGGTTGAATGTCAGGCGGATGCCGAATTCGCGGAACTGGATGGTCACCGCGCCCGCGTTCGAACCGCCCTGGAGGACCGGCACCGGGAACTCGCCGCCGACCAGGAAACTCGCCTCCTTGCCATTGCTGGTCACCAGATTCGGCTCGGCAAGGATCTGGAGCATTCCTTCCTG
>JACADU010000210.1 GCA_013388415.1 Bryobacteraceae bacterium | reverse complement strand
GACGTTGCCAATCACGCGAAGAGGCTGGCCGGGCGCGCGTTTCAGGGCTGAAAGAGCGCGCAGACCGCGCCTGCCGGGTCTTTGATCATGGCGTAGCGCGAAGCGCCCATGGAGCGGACTGGCGAGATGACTTCGCCCCCGCGCGCCTTGCATTGTTCGAGGCTCGCATCGAGGTTTTCGACGGTGATGTAAATGAGCCAGACGGGCGGGAGGTCCGCGTTCAGCCCGCGTGCGTGGCAGATGCCGGCGGCCGGGGCGGCGGCGCCGGGCGGGATCATGCAGAAATCCTGGTAGCCCTGGATGTCGACGGGCTTGTTGGACCAGCCGACGACGGCGCCGTAGAAATCGCGGAGTCCGACGGCGTCAGGAACGGTCAAGTCGACCCAGCCGATTGTGCCGGGCCGCGGCTTTTCGCTCATGGCTATTGCTCGATTCTGTAGTTGGGGGCTTCCTTGGTGATGATCACGTCGTGGACGTGACTCTCCTTGAGGCCGGCGATCGAGACCCGGATAAACTCGGCGCGCTACTGCATTTCGGGGATGGTGCGGCAGCCGCAGTAGCCCATGCCGGCGCGAAGTCCGCCGACGAGGTGGAAGACGAGGTCGGCGAGCGGTCCCTTGGCGGGGACGCGGCCCTCGATTCCCTCGGGCACGAGCTTCATTTCGCCCTCCTGCGAATAGCGGTCCGACGAGCCCTGCGCCATGGCGCCAAGCGAACCCATGCCGCGATATGCCTTGAAGGTGCGGCCCTGATAGAGGATCATCTCGCCGGGGCTCTCGTCGGTGCCGGCGAAAAGGCTGCCGATCATGATCGCGTCCGCTCCCGCCGCGATCGCCTTCGTGATGTCGCCCGAGTACTTCACACCGCCGTCGGCGATGACCGGCACGCCGGTGCCTCGGGCGGCGCGGGCGCACTCGGCAATCGCGGTGATCTGCGGAACGCCGGCCCCGCTGACCACGCGGGTCGTGCAGATCGAGCCCGGCCCGATGCCGACCTTGATGCCGTCGAGACCCAACGCAATCAGATCGCGCGCCCCCTCATAGGTGGCGACGTTGCCCGCGATCAGATCCACGTGCGGCATGGCGCGCTTGATGGCGACCACCGCTTCCATTACCCTCTCGCTGTGGCCATGCGCGGTGTCGATCACCAGCACATCCACCTTCTTGCGGACCAGTTCCATGGCCCGCTCAAAATAGTCCCCCGTGGCGCCAATGGCGGCGCCCGCGCGCAGCCGCCCTTGCGCGTCCTTCGCCGCGTTCGGGTACTTGCGCTTCTTCTGAATGTCCTTGACCGTGATCAGGCCCTTGAGCGTGTAGTTTTCGTCGACAACCAGCAGTTTCTCCACCCGGTGCTTGTGCAGCTCTTCCTGCGCCTGCTCGAGCGTTGTGCCAACCGCGACGGTGTACAGCGGCGACTTCGTCATCACCTCGCTCACCGGAATGTCGAATCGGGTCTCGAAGCGCAGGTCGCGGTTGGTCAGGATGCCGACCAGACGGTTGTCGGGGTTCACCACCGGAACCCCGGATATCCGGTATCGCCGCATGATTTCCAGCGCTTCGTGGATCTTCTGATGCGGGTGAATCGTCACCGGGTCAACGATCATGCCGCTCTCTGAACGCTTCACGCGGTCTACTTCCTCGGCCTGTTTATCGATCGGCATGTTCTTGTGGATAATGCCGATTCCGCCCTGCCGGGCGAGTTCGATGGCAAGGTGCGATTCGGTCACCGTGTCCATCGCCGAGCTGATGATCGGAATATTGAGCGGAACGTTTCTGGTGAGTTGAGTTCGCGTGTCGGCTTCCGCGGGCAGGACGCCGCTGCGGGCTGGTTTCAGGAGGACATCATCAAACGTTAGACCTTCAACGAGACGCTCGGGCAGCATTGCTTTCGTTCATGGTAACAAAGACAGCCCGCGCGCCCCTCCGCGGTCCCGGTTTCAATACGATAGAAGCCGGATCCGCCATGCCGACACGCAGAAGTTTTCTCAGTTCCGCCGCCGCCGCGCTTTCCGCCGGGCTGACGGCGCGGGGGGCTCTCAAGCCGCCGAACATTCTCTTCATCCTCGCCGACGATATGGGCTGGGGCGACCTGAGCTGCTACGGCAACCCGCGCATGAGGACGCCGAACCTTGACCGGCTCGCCGCGCAAGGCACGCTGTTCACGCAGTTCTATGTGAACGGACCGGTGTGCAGCCCGACACGCTCGGCCTTCATGACGGGGATGTTTCCAGCGCGCAACAGAATCCATGGCCACTTCGCGACCGAGGAGTTGAACCGGCAACGGGCGATGCCGAACTTCCTCGACCCAAAAGTTCCCAACATCGCCTCGACGCTGAGATCGGCAGGTTACCGGACGGGCCATTTCGGCAAGTGGCATCTTGGCCGGTGGACCGGCGCGCCGCTGCCGGACGCCTACGGGTTCGAGCGCCACATGTCGGTTTCCTCCAATGAGACGCGCTGGGAGGAAATGGCCCCGGGGTTCAGGGCGCGGTCGTCGAAGTGGATCGTTGACAACGCCCTCGAGTTCATCCGGAATGGGCCAGGTTCGAGGCCGTTCTACGCGCAGCTTTGGATGCTTCTTCCGCACGCTCCGCTCGCCCCTACGCCAGAACAACTCGAACCGTTCGGCAAACTACAGCCGGGACCGCACGTGCCGTGGCCGGGGGCGCAGCAGATCTACAACGCATCCCTGCGCGACCTCGACACCGAGATCGGCAGGTTGTTCGCGGAACTGGAAAAGGACGGACTGGACAAGGAGACTCTGGTTCTGTTCTCCTCCGATAACGGTCCGGAAGACATCCATATCGTCAACGCGTCTCATTCGGCGTTCGGTTCGCCGGGACCGTTCCGGGGCAGGAAACGAAGTCTCTACGAGGGCGGCGTCCGCGTGCCGGGCATCTTCCGATGGCCGGGGCAGATACCGGCCGGACGTGTGGACACTCAGTCCGTCGTGTCCGGCGTGGACCTGTTCCCCACTGCCGCGATACTCGCCGGACTCCCAGCTCCCGCAGGCGTTGACGGGGAGGACATTTCGGACATCCTCAGAGGACGTTCACGCCCCCGCCGGACGGCGCTCCACTGGGAGTGGCGTTTCAACATTGCAGGTTACGCTCTGAATCGCAGCCCCATTCTGTCGATGCGCGAGGGTGATTGGAAACTGCTCTTCAACCCGGACGGGTCGCGAGTGGAACTCTACAACATCCCGGCCGATCCGATGGAGATGGACAACCTGGCGAGCGTTCAGCAGTCTGTTGTCAACCGTCTGAAGACCAAGGCCCTGGCCTGGCAGAAGACTCTTCCACCCGGCCCCATCGAGCCTTCGGCGGGCAAGAACGATTGGAACTGGCCGAAGCCGGCGCGGCAGAACTGAATGCCAGATGCGTTCGGCTGTAGTGCTCGATCAGATCCGGAGCGCATACAACGTCGGCTCGTTCTTCCGGACTGCCGATGCCGCCGGCGTCGAGCGCCTGTACCTTTGCGGGATCACTCCGCGCCCGGACAACCCCCAAGTGGCGAAGACCGCCCTCGGGGCCCATCTGACGCTGCCCTGGGAGTGGCATTACGACACGCTCGTCGTCCTGAGAGTCCTGTCGGCGCGCGGGTATCAACTCGCCGCTGTCGAAACGGGTGAAGAATCCGCCACGCTGTTCGACTTCCAGCCGCGGTGGCCCGTGGCGGTCGTCTTTGGAAATGAAATAACCGGGCTTGCACCGGAGATCCTCGATGCTTGCCCGGTCCGCATTCGCATCCCGATGATGGGTATGAAATCGAGCCTCAACGTCGCCACGGCGGGCGGCGTCGTCCTCTATGAGTTGCTGCGAAAGAGCCTTCGCGATTCGGCCTAGCGCGGCCTCACGCGAATATCGGTCGCCCGTAGTTTCACTCCTTCGAACTTGCCGATGGCGACGATTCGCATGCCTTCTTTGATGTCGGCCGCTGTCCCGGGCTTGTCCCCGACCTGGACTTTCGTCTTGTCGTCCCAAAGGACGACGCGAACGGCCGAGGGAGTCTGGCTCATGTTCACTTCAATCGACATCGCCTTGGCATCGACACTGCGGACGGTGCCGGAGACGCGGTCGGGTTTTGCTTCCTGAGCGGCCAGGCTCAGTGAGAGCGCAAGCACAAAGGCCAGCGCCAAAACCAATGCTTTTTTCATCCTGCTCCTCTTTCAGTTCACAAAGATCACTCACCGGCCCAGAGGGCCAGCGCCCAGTACAGCACCACTTTGCGCCAGAGGCAAGGGGTCCGCGGCGCCGGTTTCTGGAGTTCCGGATGTGATATGTTCTTCGCAGAGGGCAGCACAACTGGGCAAGCAACCTTCGGGCAAGAAGTCGTCCTGGGCTTTGCTTCGCAGGGCCGGGGTTCTGGAGGCCATTCTGGATTCGGCCTCACAGTGTATTCTGGCCGTCGGATCCGACGGGCGCATCCGGGCGGCGAATCAGAGAACTTTGCACACTCTTGGCTACAAACCCCACGAATTGCAGGACAAGATTGTCGAAATCCTGGTTCCTGAACAACAGCGGAAAGGCCACCGGGAAAAGCGCCGCGCCTATTTCGCAGCGCCGCGCGTGAGGCCGATTGGCGAAGGCCTCGAGCTCAAGGCTCTCCGGAAAGACGGAACGACAATTCCGGTTGAAATCAGCCTGAGTTACGTCGGTAGCGGCAAGGACATGCTGGCCATTGCGTTC
>JACADU010000018.1 GCA_013388415.1 Bryobacteraceae bacterium | reverse complement strand
CGGCCGGGCGTGGGTGAACGCCGACTCGCGTCTCCTGTTCGACGACACCGACCCATTCCAGTGGGGCATCCGGGCATCATAGAAGCATGAGCCGGCCGGACGCGATCGTGATTGGCGCGGGCATTTGCGGCGCGGCGTGCGCCGCCGCCCTCGCCCGCGACGGATTGCGTGTGCGGGTTCTCGAAGGCCACCTCCCGGGCGGCGGCGTCACTGGCGCGGGCATGGGTCACATCGTCGTTCTCGACGACAACCCTCCGGAGTTCGCCCTGAGCCGCCATGCCCGCGACCTTTGGGACGCGATGATTCCGCAACTCCCACCCGAGGCCGAGTGCAGCCCGTGCGGCACCTTGTGGGTCGCAGCCGACCAGGAGGAGTTCGACGCCGCGCGGCAGAAGCTCGCCCGGCTGACCGGCGCGGGCGTCCGCGCCGAACTCCTCGACCCTGCCCAGTTGGCCGAGGCTGAACCCAACCTCCGGCCGGGACTCGCCGGCGGTCTGCTCTTGCCGGGCGATTCCATTCTCTACCCGCCGCTGGTCGCGCAATGGTTCCTCAACTCCTCTCCGCTCATCGAAGTCCGCCGCGAGCGGGCCTCGACCCTGCGGCTGGACGCGCCCGTCCGCATCCTCGCCACGGGTTCGCAGCTCGACCTGCTTCCTCAATTGCCCATCAAGCCGCGCAAGGGCCATCTGGTCATCACCGACCGCTATCCTGGCCTGCTCAACGCGGAACTCGTCGAACTCGGCTACATCAAGAACGCCCACGGCGGCGCGGCCGAGTCGGTCGCTTTCAACGTGCAGCCCCGCGCCACGGGACAACTCCTCATCGGCAGTTCCCGCCAGTTCGGCGCCACGACCGCCGCGGTCGAGCCCCACATGGTGCGCCGCATGCTTCAGCGCGCCTTCGAGTTCGTTCCTGCGCTGGCGCAGTGCAAAGCCATCCGCACATGGACCGGCTTCCGCGCCGCGACGCCCGACAATCTCCCCTACATCGGCCCTTGGCCGGACGATCCCGGACTCTGGATCGCCATGGGCCACGAGGGGCTTGGCCTGACCACCGCGCCCGCCGTCGCCGAACTGCTCGCCGATCAGATCGCCGGACGCGCGACTGCCATCGACCCAACACCTTACCTCCCCGCCAGGATCCTCGCATGAAAGTCTTCGTCAACGGGATGCCGCTGCATGTCTCAGACGACGCCACCGCCGCGGCTGCCTGCGTGCAGGCTGGAGCACCGGCGCGCATTTCCTCAACGGGCGAGCCCCGCGCGCCGCTGTGCGGCATGGGCATCTGCTACGAGTGCCGCGCCGTGATCGACGGCGTGCCCCACGAGCGCTCCTGTGTGATCCCCTGCCGCCCAGGAATGAGGATCGACACCGATGCGTGAGCTTCGCGCTGATCTGGCCATCGCCGGAGGCGGACCCTCAGCCATCGCGGCCGCCTGCGCAGCCGCCGAGCGCGGTGAGCAGGTTCTCGTCATCGACCGCCAGCCCGCTCCCGGCGGCCAGATCTGGCGCGGCCAGACCAACGAATGGCACGAACGCTTCCGCCGCTGCGGCGCGCAGTGGCTCGGCCGCGCCGAAATCTACGACGCAGCGCCCGGCATGACTCTGATGGCCCAGGCGCCGGATGGTCCGGCCGCCATCCGAGCCGGCCGCGTTCTCGTGGCCACCGGCGCGCGCGAGTTGTTCCTGCCTTTCCCCGGCTGGACGCTGCCGGGCGTTTACGGCGCCGGCGGTCTCCAGGCCTTGGTCAAGTCCGGACTGAACGTACGCGGCCTGCGCGTTGTCGTCGCCGGATCCGGTCCGCTGCTCGCGGCTGTCGCAGCGCAGCTCATCGAGTCCGGAGCCCACGTCTTGCGCGTCTGCGAACAGGCGGAACGAACCCAGATGACGCCGTTTTTCCGGTATGTCGCAATGCACCCCGAAAAGTGGCTCCAGGCGGCTGAATTGGGCTTGCTGCTGGCCGGGCGCTACCAGACGGGTGTTTGGCCCGTCGCCGCCCGGGGCGCAGGCAAGCTCGAAGCCGTTGAGCTCTCCTCCGGCGAAACCATCCGCGCCGAAGCGCTCGCCTGTGGCTTCGGACTCGTGCCGAATGTCGAACTCGCCCAACTGCTCGGCTGCGACCTCGCCGGGGATGGCTTTGTGAAGGTCGACGAGAAACAACGGACGACTGCGCCGGGCGTTTTCGCCGCGGGCGAGGTCTGCGGCATCGGCGGCGTCGAAATCGCCATCGGCGAAGGACTCATCGCGGGCGGCGCCAGCGCCAGCCTCGACCGTTCTTTCCGCGGCGTGCTCGCCGCCGCGTTCCGCCTGCGCGGCGAACTCCGCCGCCTTCCACAGCCCTCGACGTACGTCTGCCGCTGCGAAGACGTCACATGGTCCCGCATCGAACCGTTCGACAACTGGCGCGAGGCCAAGCTTCAAACCCGCTGCGGCATGGGCTCCTGCCAGGGGCGTGTCTGCGGCGCGTCGCTCGGGTTCCTCAAGGGCTGGCCGCCGCCCGAACCCCGGTCTCCCCTTGCGCCCGTCCCCCTGGAAAGCCTCGCAAGTGAGTAAATAGT
>JACADU010000146.1 GCA_013388415.1 Bryobacteraceae bacterium | reverse complement strand
TCGTTCAATGGCCTGCCGGAACGGCCTATCCAATTGATCGGGCTTGACTTGGTCCGCCTGATGGGGTCCTCTCCGTTGACTCCGGGGCGTCGCTTCAGGACGACAAGCCGGCCCAATCGATGGCTTGGTACTATCGTTCCCGGCATCCCGCGCCGCCACCACGTTTGAACAGAAATGATACAAACTTCTGTATCAGGCGGGCTGGAAGCATTCTCCCCCTCCAAGGCGTCGGAAGCCGCTCGGCTGGTTGACAGGAGCGCTGCCACCCGGCAGGATGGGTTGGAGGCCGTGCGGCTGGGAGCGGCCTGTCAGAGTACTGGAGGTTTGGGATGCAGGCAGTCCGTCAGCAGGGCGCTCCATTGACGCCCGCCGTTGTCTTTGAGAATTTGCAGGCATATCAGCGGACGGCGGCGCTTCAAGCCGCCATCGAGCTCAACGTATTCGGCGCCGTGGGCGAAGGGCACGGTGATGTGGCTTCGATTGCGCGGCACACCAATGCCTCCGAACGGGGCATCCGGATTCTTTGCGACTACCTGGTTGTCGCGGGGATTCTTGAGAAAGAGGGCGGCCGTTACAGGCACACACCGTCGAGCGCGGCGTTCCTCGATCCGAAGTCGCCAGCCTGCCTGGCTTCAATCGCGCGGTTCCTGTCGAACCCGGAGATGCGGCGGCCGTATGAGCATCTCGCCGCCATCGTGCGGAACGGACGCACGATGCTGCCTGGAGAGGGCAGCGTCGAGCCGGAGAATCCGGTCTGGGTCGAGTTCGCCCAAAGTATGGGACCGATGATGGCGCCGATGGCCGGACCCCTGGGTAAGATTGTGCTCGACGGCAGAAACGGGCCGATGCGCGTGCTTGATATCGCCGCGGGGCACGGGTTGTTCGGAATCGAAATCGCAAAGCAGAATCCACAGGCGCATGTGACTGGCTTGGACTGGGCTCCGGTGCTGCAAGTGGCCATGGAGAACGCCAGGACCGCCGGTGTGGCAGACCGCTACGACATGCTTCCAGGGAGCGCTTTCGAAGTCGACTTTCGCGGGCCGTACGATGCTGTGCTGCTGACGAATTTCCTGCACCACTTTGATTTCGGCACTTGCGTCGGGCTGCTGAAGAAGGTGCGGGCATCGTTGAAGCCCGGCGGCCGCGCGGCGACGCTGGAGTTCGTTCCTGACGAGGACCGTGTCTCGCCCCCCGTGCCGGCGGCGTTCGCCATGACCATGCTGGCGACTACTGCGGCTGGAGATGCATATACCTTTTCCGAGCTTGCGGAAATGCACCGGCAGGCGGGCTTCGGTGAGGCGGCAGCGCACCCCGTGCCCATGAGCCCGCACACCATCGTCATTGCGGAGGCATAGCCTCAATAACCCCTACTTCTCGCGGCGCGAGATGATGCGGTCCACCATGCCGTACTCGAGCGCCTGTTCGGCCTCCATGATGTAGTCCCGCTCGACGTCGCGGGCGATGCGCTCCACTTCCTGGCCGGTCGCCTCGGCGAGGATCTTGTTGAGGATCTCGAGCATCCGCAGGATTTCGCGGGCATAGATGTCGATGTCGGTCGCCTGCCCGGCGAGGCCGCTCATCGAGGGTTGATGGATCAGCACCCGTGCATGAGGGAGAGCGTAGCGTTTGCCTTTGGCCCCGCAGGCTAGCAGGACCGCCGCCATCGATGCCGCCTGGCCGACACAGTAAGTCACGATATCTGGCTCGACAAGGTTCATCGTGTCGAGGATGGCGAGGCCGGCGGTGATGGACCCGCCGGGCGAATTGATGTACAGCGCGATGTCCTTCTCCGGATCCTCCGACGCGAGGAACAGCATCTGCGCGATGGCGAGGTTGGCCACTTGGTCATCGATCGGCGTGCCAATGAAGATGATGTTCTCTTTGAGAAGCCGTGAGTAGATGTCGTAAGCTCGTTCGCCTCGGGAGGTCTGTTCGACCACCATTGGAACAAGCATGTTTTGCGGGCTGGCAATCTCGCCGCCGTTGCGAACAGGCATTCGGCCTCCTCAATGCGGCCCCGGCGCGCCGGAGCCGTCCACGAGGGGAGGATTGTCCGGCAGGCTCAGGCCTTCTTGGTCGCGGAACGCTTCGCCTTCTTCGTCTTGTCGAGGTTCTTGCGTTTCTGCTCGAAGCTCTTCGCGAGGTCGTCGATCGACGTGCGCTCCAGATACTCCATGATACGGGATCGCAGGGCCTTCCAGCTATCGTGCATTCCGCACGGCGCCTGATCGTTGCACTCGGCCATCCCGGCGGGGCACCGCTCGAAATCGGCAAGCCCATCAATCGAGTCGACAATCTGGAGCAGCGAGAGATCGGCAGGGTTCATCCGAAGGCAGAACCCCCCCGTCGGACCCTTGCTCGAGCGCAGAAAGCCCTTCCGGGCCATCTGCTGCAATATCTTCGCCAGAAAGTGGGACGGGATGTCCGCCTCTTCGGCAATCTGCTTGACCATGGCGAACTTCCCCTCCGGGACATTCGCCAGATGCACAAACGCACGGATCGCATACTCGGCCGAGCGCGAATAGATCATGCTGAACCTCTAGAGAGCTAGATCAAAATACACGTTTATCTTAAAAGTACATTAACAAAGATGCAAGAGGGAGGGGTACAGATTCGGCAAATTTCATGTCCGGGCGGAAATGTTTGGACCGGCTGCGATAGAATCCGGTCCGGAGAGGAAGTTGCCCATGTCAACAGGACTGACCCGGCGGGAAGCGCTCGGCACGGTGGCCGTGCCGGCCGTTTTGACCAGCCGCGCGGCGGCCCAGAGCGCGCCAATCAACATTCTGTGGATCTCATCAGAAGACACCAGTCCCGACCTCGGCTGCTATGGCGACAGCTATGCGAGCACCCCGAATCTGGACAGGCTGGCTGGAGAAGGGGCTCGTTATACGCGAGCGTTCTCCGTCTATGGCGTATGCGCCCCGTCGAGGTCCTCGATCATCACCGGAATGTACCCGACGGCGATCGGAACCTGTCATATGCGGAGCCAGGGCGTGCCGCCGCCCTATGTCAAATGCTTCACCGAGTACCTCCGGGCGGCCGGTTACTATTGCTCGAACAACTCGAAGACGGACTACAACCTTGGGCAGCCGAACCGGATCCAGGCTTGGCCGCTCACCGCTTGGGACGACTGCTCGAACCGCGCTCACTGGAGGAACCGGCCCGCGGGCACGCCCTTCTTCAGTGTCATGAATCTGGTTGTTTCTCACGAGAGTCAGGCGAGAGCCGACGAAGCCACCCTGCGGAAATACCGGGCGCAGCTCAAGCCGGAGCAGGTGCACGACCCCGCCAAGGCGGTGCTGCCGCCCTACTATCCGGATACCCCCGTTGTATGCCGGAATTGGGCGAACTACTACGACACTGTCTCGGTCATGGACACGATGGCTGGACAGATCCTCAAGCAGTTGGACGACGATGGCCTGGCGCAAAACACGATCGTGTTTTATTGGGGCGACCACGGACGCGGGCTGACGCGAGCCAAGCGCTGGGTCTACGACTCGGGAATCCATGTCCCGCTCATCATCCGGTGGCCGGGGCGGATCCGCCCGGGATCGGTCGTCGATCGACTGGTGAGCCTGATGGATCTGGGGCCCACGGTGCTTTCCCTGGCCGGCGTCAAGCCGCCGGAGCACATGCACGGCAGGGCCTTTCTGGGTTCGCACGAGGCGGCTCCGCGCAACTACATCTACGCCGCCCGGGACCGCATGGACGAGACATACGACACCATCCGGGCGGTGCGCGACGCTCGTTACAAGTACATCCGCAACTACCATCCGGAACGGCCCTACGCCCAGTACATCGATTACATGGACCAGATGCCGATGCTCAAGGAGATGCGGCGCCTCCACAAAGAGGGCAAGCTCAACGCGGTGCAGTCGCTCTGGTTCGCGCCTTCCAAGCCCGTCGAGGAGCTCTACGACTGCGAGAAGGATCCGCATGAGGTCAACAATCTGGCGGGTAAGCCCGAGGCGGAAGCGAAGCTGAAGGAGTTGCGCGCTGCGCACCTGCAGTGGATGAAGGACTATCCCGATCTGGGACAACTGCCCGAGGCCGAACTCAAAGCGAAGATGCGGCCCGGCGGAAGGTGGGAGGAGACAGCGGCGCCGGAGATCACTGTCGAAGGCGGCAAGGTGACGATCAAGTGCCTCACCGAAGGCAGTTCCATCGCCTGGACGGCAGAGACCGGGGAGAACGCACGATGGCGGCTCTACACCCAGCCATTCGCTGCGCCTGCCGGAAAGACAATCCGGGCTCGCGCCATCCGGCTTGGCTTCAAAGACAGTCCGGAGACGTCGAAACCGGTATGAGGACCCTCACCAGACGGCAGTTCGCCGCAGCGCTCGCCGCCCCCGGTCTGGCTGCCGGCACGAACCGGCCGAAGCTGCATCTTCTTCCGCCGGCGAACTGGATGAACGACCCCAACG
>JACADU010000498.1 GCA_013388415.1 Bryobacteraceae bacterium | reverse complement strand
GCTGGGCGGGGCGGTGCGCGCCATCGAGCAGGCGCTGCGCAGCGGGATTGAATGGCCGGCGGAAATGCGGTTCACAATCACCGGGCAGAACGAGGAGTGGAAGCGGAGCGAAGGCAGCCTTTATCTGGCGCTGGGGCTGAGCCTGTTTCTGGTGTACGTGATCATGGCCGCGCAGTTCGAGTCCTTGCTCCAGCCGCTGATCATCATGCTGACGATCCCGATGGCCTTCTTCGGCAGCGTCCTGGGCCTCTGGCTGCTCGGGGTCAATGTGTCGATCGTGGTGTTTCTCGGATTGATCCTCCTGGGCGGCGTGGTCGTGAACAACGCGATCGTGCTGGTGGACTATGCCAACACGCTCAAAGCCCGCGGGGTGAATCGTCGCGAGGCGATCGTCACCGCCGGCGCCGTACGGCTGCGACCGATCCTGATGACCACGGGCACCACGGTCCTCGGCCTGTTGCCGATGGCCCTGGGCCTGGGCGACGGCGCGGAAATCCGCACGCCGATGGCGCTGACGGTGATCTTCGGTCTCACCTCGTCGACGCTTCTGACGCTGGTGATCATCCCCTTGATCTACAACCTGGCCGACGAATTCCGCGACCGGGCGTTGCGCGCGCGCCCGGCGGCCGCACCGGCGGCGCCGCCGGCAACGCCGGAGACCGCGGTATGAACCCGGGGTTCCTCACCACCCGGCATTTCTCCGCGGGCCCCGCAGCCGTGACGAGCCATGTCCCTGCCTGAGGATCACGCGGGCCACATGGCCGGCGGGCTGACGGAGTTCTCGCTCCGCCGTCGCATCACGGTCCTGGTGCTGCTGCTGAGCATCCTGGTCGTGGGCGTGGTGGCCACGATTGGCATCCCGCTCGAAATCTTTCCCCGCGGCTACACCGGGCCGTACCTTCATGTGTGGGTCCCCTGGCCCAACGCCCCCACGCAGGAGGTGCTCGACGAAATCACGTTCCCGCTCGAGGAAGAGCTCAGCAGCGTCCGCGGGCTTTCCCGCGTCAATTCCTTTTCCACCGTCAACGGCTGCAGCGTGTTCATCCAGTTCAAGCAGGGGACGGACATGAACGTGGCCTACCGGGAAGTGCGCGACCGGGTCCAGCGCGCGCGGGTGCTTTTTCCCGAGGATGTCGATCGCGTGTTCATCGGCAAGGAAGACGCCTCCGGCATCCCGGTGGCCGTCATCGGCATGGCCATCGATCCCGGGCTGACCGACTACTACACGCTCCTCAAACGCGAAGTCATCCAGCCCCTCGAGCGCATTGACGGCGTGGCCAAGGTTACCGTCGATGGGCTCGAGGAGAAGGAGTTCCTCATCGAGGTGGACCGCGAACTGGCGGAAGGCAACGGGTTAAACCTGTACCAACTCGCGCAGGAACTCGGCGCTGACAATTTTACCCTGGCCAGCGGACACGTGCGCGACGCGGGCCGCAAGTGGTTGCTGCGCTCCGTCGCCACCTACAACACCATCGAGGAGGTCGAGAACCGGCGTCTCACCCCCACCGTGCGGTTGAAGGATGTCGCCCGGGTGAAATACGACGAACCCGAGAAGCGCTATTCTGTCCGCGTCAACAGCCGGCCCGCCGTTGCCGTGGTAATCTTCAAGGAGGGCGAGGCGAACACCGTGGAGGTCTCCCGGCGAATTCAGCGGGCATTCGAGGAAATGCAGCAGAATCCCCGGTTGAGCACGATGTATTTCGAAGTCCTGTTCAACCAGGGCGCGGTGGTGATCGAATCGTTGATGAACCTGGTCAACGGCGGGCTGCTGGGCGGCTTTCTCGCCGCCGCCATTCTCTTCCTGTTTCTCCGCCGGTTTCGCCTCACGGCCATCATCACGCTGTCCATTCCGCTCTCGCTGCTGATTGCGCTGGCGGTGATGTATTTTGCGGGCGAAAGCCTCAATATTCTCACCTTGCTGGCCCTGATGATCGCCATCGGCATGTTGGTGGACAATTCCATCGTCGTCGCCGAGAACATCCACCGGTTCCACAAGGAAGGCCTGCCGCGCCGCGAGGCCTGCATTCGGGGGGCGGCGGAGATTGCACTGGCAATCACGATGGCGACGCTGACCACGGTGGTGGTGTTCCTGCCGGTGTCGCTGGTGGAGGGCGAGGGTCGGTTCTTCCTGGCGCGACTGGCCCTGCCCATCTCGGTGTCGCTGCTGGCCTCCTTGCTGGTCGCACTGGTGTTTGTCCCGCTGAGCGTTTACCTCACCCTGCCGACTGACGGCATGCACCAGCGGGCGTCGCTCCTGCGCTGGTCGCATGAGCGGGTTAATGCCGTTCTGCGACACGTCTATGAGTTGACTTTTGAGAGGCTGAACACCGGCTACAACCACGCGCTGGCTTTCTTCCTGACGCGACGCCTCGAGCTGGTGTTGCTGCTGGGCCTGGTGTTTGCGCTCACCCAGCTCGTGGCGTTCCGCAAGGTGAGGTTCGTCGAGCAACAGGAGGCGGACCAGACCAGCTTTCAGATCCGGGTGCAGTCGCCGCCCGAGTACAGCTTAGATGAACTGCGGGAGTACTTTGGCGAGATCGAGAAGGTGCTCGCCGCGCGCCAGGAGGAGTACGGCTTCAAGGGCTACTTCACGCTGGTCTTCCCGCGCGGCGGCAACATCGAGGCGTGGTTCGACAAGGACCGGGAGATGAAGCTCAGCGCGAAAGCGATCGGCGAAAAGCTGCTCAAAGAACTGCCCCGGAAGCCCGGGATGAAGCTGTTCACCGGCCGCGAAAACCGCGCCGAGGAAACCAAGGGACAGGAGGTGTTCGTGTTTCAACTCGAAGGCGACGAAGCGGCCATCCTCGACGAGGTCGCCGAGCGCCTCGAACCGCTGGTGCTCAACGTCGAGGGCGTGCTGGGCATCCGCGAAAGCGAACAGCCGGCGCCCAGCGAGATGGGATTGGTGATCGATCGCGACCGCGCCACCGCCAGCGCCGTGAGCCCCGAGATGATCGCGGGCCTGGTCGGCTATGCCCTCCGCGGCATGGCGCTCCCGAAGTTCAACTACGAGGGCCGCGAGATCCCCGTTCGCATCCGCTTCGAGGAGCGGGACCGGACGAGTTTCAACACGCTGGTGGGATTCCAGGTGCCGACGGCGAACGGCGGGACGATTCCGCTTTCAGCGGTGACTCAGCAGCGCATGCTCAAGACACCGAAAGCGATCTTTCGGGCCAACAAACGCACCACCCGCACCATCACTGCCGAATTGAAGCCCGACCGGGCCAAAGAAGCGCGCGAGCGGCTGATGGCCCTCCAACAGCAGATCGACCTGCCCGAAGGGGTCACGTTTGGCACCAGCCAGATCCAGACGGTCAACGAAGAGCTCAGGAACATGGCCTTCGCGGCCGGGCTTTCGATCATTTTCATCTATCTGTTGATGGGTTTCCTGTTCGAGAGTTTCGTCCTGCCGCTCTCGATCATTCTCACAATTCCGCTCGCGGGCCTGGGCGTGGTGTGGGCGCACTTCGCGGCCGGGAAAGACCTCGATTACCTGGGCGCGGTCGGCGCCGTGCTGTTGATCGGCGTGGTCGTCAACAACGCCATCGTCCTGATCGACTACGTCATCCGCCTGCGGGCCGAAGGGGTGGAGCGTCGCGAGGCCCTGCTGCTGGCCGCTCACCGCCGCTTCCGGCCCATCATGATGACGGCGCTGACGACGATTATTGGCATGATCCCGCTCACGTTTCAGCAGCCGAGCGACATCGGGCTCAGCTACAAGAGCTTTGGGCTGACGCTGATCGGCGGGATGACCACGGCGACCGCGCTGACCATGTTGGTGGTCCCGGTTTTCTACACCTTCTTCGACGACGCCCGCGAGGCGCTCAGCCGCGTCGTGCACCGCGTGATGCCGCCGCGCAAGACCGCCGCCCTGGGGCTCGAACCGCCTCCCGCCGCGAATTAGACCTACGGCGCGACGGGTTTGAGCTTCAGCCGCGCGACGACCGGGAAATGGTCGCTCGGAAGCTGACCGCCTTGTTCGAACGTGACGATCTCGGTGGCAGCGACGTCGGCTTCGCCGCGCAACAGAATCCAGTCGATGCGTTGGCCGCCGGACTGAACGCCGCTGAAATTGTTGAAGGTATTGACGCCCTCGTTGTGTCGCTCTCGTGCCAGGTGCCACGTGTCGTGGAAGCCGCCCTCCTGAACCAGGATATCGTACGCGCGATTGGCCCCGGCGACCGCGTTGAAATCACCCACCAGAATGACCGGCAGCCGGGTTCGGAGCGCTTCGACGCGTTCGCGCACAAGCTGCGCGCTCTTCTCCCGCGCCTGTTGCACGGCATGGTCGAAGTGCGTGTTCCAGAAATAGAATTCCTGTCCCGTCTCCCGATCCTTGAACTTCACCCACGTCACCATGCGCCGGTTGGTGTGGCCCCAGGTGATCGAGCCGATGATTTGCGGGGTGTCGGACAACCAGAAGTGGTCGAACTCGACCGGCTCGAAACGCGCGCGCCGATAAAACACGGCCATGAATTCGCCGCGGCTGCCGCCGTCGCGGCCGGTGCCGATCCACGCATACGCCGGCAGATCCGCTTCGAGATCGCGGAGTTGCGAGTAAACGCCTTCCTGCGTGCCGATCAGGTCGGGGTTGACGTGCTCGATGCACGCCTTCATCACCGGGCGACGCTGCGGCCAGGCGTTCGGCGGCCGGTCGCTCGCGTAGCGGAGATTGTAAGTCATGATCGTGAGCTCGGCGGCTTGCGGGCCCGGCGCTTCGGCCGCGCGCACGGCGATCCCCGCGGCCAGCATGACCCCCATGACCAGGCCCGCGACCCGCGTTCGGCAGCGTTGCATGCCCAAGTGTGCGACGTCGCACCCTGCGGGGCAAGACTCAGCGGACAATGCGTCCCCGCGTTCGCGTGGTCGGCACTTGTAGCAGGTGATCCTGTCGGCCACGGGGACCTTCACGCTTGGGCCGGGTGAGGCTCCGGCCGAGCCCGGCAAACCCCGGTCAGAAGGAATCTGGGCTCGGCGGGAGCCTAGCCCTACCGGGTTATTGTGTCTGGGCTCGGCGGGAGCCTCGCCCTACCGGGTTGGTGGGCTCGACGTGAGCACTGTGGGCCGGAGCCAGAGATTCGTCGGCCCACCAGCGCCAAAGCCCACTTGACGCCACTCGGCCCAGCCGTTAAGCGTTTCCCCCCTTTCGCGAGGGCAGGAATGTCCAGTCGCGGGTGGGTTTGGGAACGCTTTGGTTTGATTGTGCAATTGACGGTCAAAGATGTCGCGCGCTTGTTGAACGTGTCCGAGAAGAGCGTTTATCGCTGGATCACGGACGGCGACCTCCCTGCGTACCGGGTCAATGGCCAGTACCGGTTCAACCGCGCCGAACTCATCGAGTGGGCGACGGCCAAGCGCGTCAACGTCTCCCCCGCCATCTTCAGCGAAGATGCCGAGGCCGGCGTCCTGCCGGACCTGGCGGACGCCCTCCAGGCGGGCGGGGTTTACTATCGAGTGGGCGGGACCGACAAGGAATCGGCCCTGCGCAACGTCGTGGAACTGCTCCGGGTGCCGGAAGCGGTGGACCGCGAATTCCTGCTCCAGGTCTTGCTGGCCCGCGAGGCGCTGGCTTCGACCGCTATCGGCGACGGGATCGCGATTCCCCACGTCCGCAACCCGGTGGTCCTGCACGTGGACAAGCCAACCGTGACGCTTTGCTTTCTCGAGCGTCCGGTCGAGTTCGGCGCGCTCGACGGCAAGCCCGTGCACGCGCTGTTCTCGCTGATCAGCCCGACGGTGCGCGCCCATCTGCATCTGCTCTCGCGGCTGGCGTTTTCCCTGCGCAATCCGGAGTTCAAGAAGCTCGTGGTGGAACAGGCCAGCCGCGACGAACTGCTGGGGTTCTTGCGGCGAACAGCGGAAACGGCGGCGGCTCCCGCGTCCCGGATCGCGCCCGGCAACGAGGTGTCCTAGCCCGCCATGCATCTGCTTGTCATTGGCCTGGCGGTGGTGGCCTTGAGCGGGGTAGTCGCCCTGTTCGCCGGTCGCGTCGCCTCACGTGTGGCGGCGCTCGGCTGCGTGGCCGGTTCGCTCGTCGGCCTGGTGCCGGCGCTTCAGGCGATGGGCGGCCACCCGTTCCCGGAATTGCGCCCCGCGTGGGCCTTGCCGCTGGGTGAGTTTCACCTGGCGCTGGACGCCCTCAGCGGCTGGTTTTTGGCGCCGATCTTCGTGCTCGCGTCCCTGGCTGCGATCTATGGCCTCGGCTACTTCGCCGGT
>JACADU010000017.1 GCA_013388415.1 Bryobacteraceae bacterium | reverse complement strand
TAGCGGCGGTAGCCGCCGGAAGTGTTGGTGTTGACCAGCTCGACGTTGGGTGCGGCTTGAGAAAGTAGGATGGGTCCCATCCGGCTCTTGCGAAGAAGGCGGCCAGGGGGCCTGAAGTGTCGCCGGCGGATTCGCAGACAACGATGCGGCGGGCCCCGGCTTCACCGAGCAAGGCGATGGTGCAGCCCAGGACGCCCCAGTGGATCCACTGGGCGGAGCCGGGCTCCGCGCCAGAGAGCCTCAGTTCGGGCGGCCCGGTCAGGTTGACCTTGATCGCAACGGTCTTGTTGGCCACGAGCCCCGAAAGGCCGCCGAGTTGGTCGAACATGGCCGCGAGGGTGCCGTAGACGTTGGAGTCGTAGCGATCGCAGCGGGCGAGAGCGACTTTGGCTGAGCGGGGCTGGAGCAGAACCGGGACGCCGAGGGCGGAAGTGAGGAATTGGCGGCGGAGCATGGGGGCTCCAGAGTAGAGGCTATTCCTGGGCGGCGGCCTGAGTGTCCGCTTCGCGCCAGGCGCTGATCTTGAGGCGGCGGCAGACCCAGCAGAGCTCTTCAGTGGAAAACGGCGCGACTTCATCGCCGCAGACCACGCAGCGGCCGGGGCGGCGCGGTCCTGATACCGGGACTTCGGCCGCTGATTGGGGCGGTTCGCCCGTGGCCGGCTGGCCCTGCACCCTGCGAACTCTGGGGGATTTTTTCGTCGCCATCTAACTCCAGTGAAACACCGATCGGCAGAACGGTCAATCGGCTTCAATCGCCGGTGGCGGGCGCCTCGGTCCGGACATGGCGGCGGCGAGCCAGCCAGACCTTGATGTCTTCAACGTAGGAATAGGCGACCGGGACCACCAGGAGGGTCAGCAGCAGGCAGAGGGTCTGGCCGCCGATGATGGTGACGGCGATGGCCGAGCGGGTGGCTGCGCCGGTGCCGATGGCGACGGCTGTGGGAATCAGGCCGGCGATGATCGAGAAAGTGGTCATCAGGATGGGCCGGAGCCGGATCAGGTTGCCTTCCAGGATCGCCTGACGCAGGGGCATGCCCTCGGCGAGCAGGCGGTTCATGCAATCGATTTGGAGAATGCCGTTCTTTTTAACGATGCCGAGCAGCAAGAGCACGCCGAGAGCCGAAAAGAGGTTGAGGGAACGGCCGGTGGCGATGAGGCTGATGAGAGCAAACGGGACGGAGAGAGGCAGCGTCAAAAGGATGATAAACGGGTGGACGAGGCTTTCAAACTGGGCGGCCAGGACCATGTACATGAAGATGGAGGCGAGGCTGATGGCGAGCACCATGTTGGCGGTTGTTTCTTCGAGGATCTTGACCTGGCCGGAGTATGCCATGCGGTAGCCCGGCGGCAGATCCATCTCGCTAATCACCCTGGCGACCGCCGCCGCCGCCTGGTCCAGCGTATAGCCCGGAGCGACGTTGCCGTAGATGCCGATGCCGTACTGGCGGGCGATGCGGTCCATGCGGGAAGGTCCGACGCCGCGCTCGAGCCTGGCGATGGAGTCGAGGCGGATGAGGCCGAGTTTGGCGGAGGGAACGAGGAGCCGGGCGAGGACGTCGGGTTCGTCGCGCTGGCCGGGCATCAGCCGCATGGTGACGAGGTACTGCTCGCCGCCTTCCTTGAACGTCGAGATTTCGTCGTCGCCGGACATCAGGAGGCGGACGGCGCTGGCGACGTCGCTGACACGCACTCCGAGGTCGGAGGCGAGTTGGCGGTCGATCTGCACCTGGAGTTCGGGATTGGAGAAGTTGAGGTTGGCGCGGATGTCGGCGAGAGCGGGTTCCTTGAGGAGGCTGCCGTAAAGATCGCGCGCCAAAGGCACGAGCCGGGAGAACTCCGGTCCAAGCAATGAGCCGCGGATGGGGGCGAAGGAGTCTCGGCCGCCGAGGACGTTGGGGAAGCGCAGGCCGGGGCGGGCGTAGGCGTACTCGCGGGTGATGGCGCGGATTTGAGTCGCGATTTCGTTGAGGGAAGCTCTCTTATCGGGCGGGTCGAGCAGGATCGTGACGTTGCCCATCGCGACGCGCTCGATGAATCCGCTTGAACTGGGGATGGTCTCGCGCACGCCGGGCACTTTGTCAATCTTGCGCGCGATTTCGCGGGTGATGCGCTCGGTGGCGGCGAGGGAGGAGCCTTCCGGCAGTTCGAGTGAGAGGCCGAGTTCGCTCTGGTCTTCCTGGGGCATCCAGTCGCGGCCGATATAGCGGTAGAGGACAAAAGTCGAGCTGAAGGTGACGGTGCAAATGAGAACGATGGCCCAGCGGTGATCGAGCGACCAGTTGAGCAGCCGCAGGTAGGAACGGTCGATGATGGTGGGTTCGCCGTGGCCGTGGTGGGCGCTGGAGTGGCCCTTCGGCTTCCTGGCTTTGCGCTTGAGAACGCGCGCCGACAGCGTCGGAGTCAACGTGAAGGCGACCAGCATGGAGACCAGGATCGAGACCGACATGGTCCAGCCGAACTGCTTGAGGTAGCGCTGGGCGTAACCGGTGGTGAAGGCGATGGGGATAAAGATGATGACCAGCGAGATGGTCGTTGCGACGACGGCGAGCGAGATTTCTTTGGTGGCCTCGATGGCGGCGCGGATGGGGTTGATGTTCTCGTCGGCCTCCAGATAGCGGTAGATGTTTTCGAGGACGATGATGGCGTCGTCGATGACGATGCCGACGGCGAGGGTGAGGGCCAGCAAGGTCATCGAGTTGAGGGTGTAGTCGAGGTATCGCATCACCGAGAAGGTGGTGATGATGGAGGTGGGGATGGCGATGGAGCTGATCAGGACGGTGCGCCAGTCGCGGATGAAGAACCAGATGATAATGGAGGCGAGGATGGAGCCGAGGACGAGGTGTTCTTCGAGCGAAGCGACGGAGTTCTTGATGTAAGTGGCCGACTCCTTGACGACGATGATGCTGACTCCCTTGGGCACCTGGTTGCGGATGATCTCGACGCGTTTGAGAATGTCGTCGACGACGCGGACGGTATTGACGCCGGTCTGACGCTGGACCTCGAGGATGACGGCGGGCTTTTCGTTGAGGTAAGCGAAGGTGCGCTTTTCGGCGGTGCCGTCCTCGGCGTAGCCGATATCGCGGAGGCGGATGGGGACGCCGTTGATGTTCTTGATGATGATGCCGTTGAACTGGTCGAGGCTTTCGACGCGGCCCATGGTGCGGACGCCGATTTCGGATTGTCCGCGGATGATGCGTCCGCCAGGGGCTTCGATATTCTCGCTGCGGACCGCGCGCTCGACGTCTTGGGCGGTGAGGTTATAGCCGTTGAGCTTGTTGATGTCCAGGAACAGGTTGATTTGGCGTTTCTGGCCGCCGCGAATCTCGACCGAGGAGACGCCGTCGACGGTTTCCAGCGACCGGCGGACGATCTTGTCGGCGACTTCGGTGAGTTCGCGAGGGGTCTTGTTGCCGGACAGGGCGAGGGTAATGACGGAATCGGCGTCGACGTCGGCCTTGCGGACGGTCGGCGGGAGCACGTTCGGTGGCATCTGGCGGACAGCGGAGGCGACCTTTTCGCGGACTTCTTCGACCGCCTCGCTGATGTCCTTCTCCAGCACGAAAGTCACCACCAGGAAACCGCCGCCTTCGCTGACTATGGCGCGCATCTCGTCGATGCCGCTGACGCTGGAGACGGCTTCCTCAAGCGGCATGACGACCTGACTGACGACTTCCTCGGGGCTGGCTCCAGGCAGGCGGTATTGGACGTAGACAGAGGCGGGGTCGGTTTTGGGGAAGAGGTCGACGCCGAGGTCGAGGAAGCTGAAAACGCCCATCACCACCATGAAGAGGATGAGCATGAAGGCGAAAACAGGCCGCTGGACGCAGATCTCGGTCAGGCGCAAAGTTAGTGCTCCTTAACTATTCCATGATGACTGATTCGGAGGCAAAGTTACCCAAAGTCGCGGAGCGGGGCGATAGAATTCGGGACGACTATGCGGATTCTGGCCTGCCTCACCATTTTCGCGATTTCTTCGCTGGCGCAACAGGGCTGGTGGATGAAGGAGCCTTTAAGGTGGCTTCAGACGAACTTGCGCGAGCCTGACTCGGGGACGGACCCGATCGCGCTGGCGCGGGAGGCGGCGCGGTTCAGGGCGAATGTCCTCCACATCAATATGGGAGGGATCACGGCAACGTATCCGACCGAGGTTCCATTTCACCGGCGTAGCCCGTACCTGAAAGAGGGCAGGGACTTTTTCGGCGAGGCGATGAGGGAGGCGCACCGCCTGGGGTTGCGCGTGGTGGCGCGGTTCGACTTCTCCAAGGCGCGCAAGGACGCCTTCGAGGCGCATCCCGAGTGGTTCTTCGTGAAAGCGGACGGCCATCCGGTGATCTACAACGGGTTGTACTCGACCTGCATCAATTCGGACTGGTACCGGGAGCACGCGATCAAGATCCTGAGCGAGGCGCTGGAGAAGTACGAGGTGGACGGCGTGTTCTTCAACATGTTCGGGAACCAGTCGACTGACTACTCAGGCAACTTCGTCGGGCATTGCCACTGCGGGACGTGCAAGCGGCTGTTCCGCGAGAGGTATGGGCGGCAACTGCCGGCGAAACCGGACGATGATTACCGCGACTTCATGTTCAGGTCGTCTCGGGAGGTGGCCGCTTTGTTCGGCAAGCTGATTCACGAAAAGCGGCCGCAGGCGGGGTATTTCAACTACATCCACGAGCACACGGACGGGATCATGTCGGAGTCGAACACGGCGCTGGCGCGCCCGCTGCCGCTGTGGCCATACACGTCGAGCGACAACGTGAACAAGGCGCGGAACTCGGAGCCGGGGAAGATGTCCGTGAACCTGTGCATGCAGTTCGTGGACTACGCGTGGCGGTTCGCGACAGTGCCGGACGGGGAGATCCGGCTGCGGCTGTGGCAGAACATGGCGCACGGCGGGGCGCTGGCGTTCGCGATCAACGGGACATTCGCGCAGCAGGACCGGCAGGCGGTGGAGGCGGCGCGACCGATCTTCGAGTGGGCGGCGCGGAACGAGGAGTATCTGAAGGGGCAGGAGAACGCGGCGCGGGTGATGTTGCTGGCGCGCGGGGAAACCTCGAACTACCGGGGGCTGTTCAGGTTTCTGAGTGAGGAGCACATTCCGTTCGCGGTCTCGACGAACCTGGACTGGGTGGGAAAGCGGAAGGTGGACCTGGTAGTGGCTCCGGTGGCGGAGGAGAAAGGCTTGGCCGGCTATGTCGCGGGCGGCGGGAGGGTGCTGTATGCCGGGGCGCGGGAGGGGTCGCCTGACGTGAAGGGGTACGTGCGGGTGCGCGACAAGGGGAGGTTTCCGTCGCTCGCGCTGGCGGACCTGTTGATGCTGAATGGCCCGTTCACGGTGCTGCCGGATGACGCGGCTGCGCGGTTGACGCTGATTCCGCCGTCGATGTTCGGCCCGCCGGAGTTCATCCACACCGATATGAAAGAGACGCACACGCCGGCGCTGGTGGCGAGGGACGGCGGGCGGTCCGCGTGGCTGCCCTTCGAACTGGGTTCGATGTATTACCGGCTGAGCCTGCCGGCGCACGCGGGGCTGCTGCGTGACCTGGTGCGGGAACTGATGCCTTCGAGGCAGTTGGTGACTGACGCGCACCCGCTGGTGGAGATGACGCTCATGCGGCAGGGCGCGCGCACGCTGGTGCACATGATCAATCTGAGCGGGCACTCGCAGACGGCGTACTTCACGCCGCTGAAAACGGGGCCGGTCAGGGTGGAAGTGGAGGGGGAGTTTACGAAGGCTCGCGGGCTGAGAGAGGGCAGGGAACTGGCGGTTTCAAGGCGCGGCGGGAGGACGGTGGTGACAGTACCCGGGCTGGCGGACTATGAGCTGATCGCGTTGGAGAGGCAATGAAGCTGGCGGTGGCGCTGTTGGTTGCATTGGCTGGGGCGGCGGGCGCGGCAGACGCCGATGAGGCGATCGCGCGGCTTGCGCGGCGTTGGGGAGAGGGCAAGCGGCAAGTGAAGCTGTTGTCGCGGACGGCGGCGGAAGGCCCTCTGGATGTCGTAGTGGCGATGAACATTCCGGCCCACTGGTTGGCGGCGGAGTACGGAGGATGGTGGACGCCGGAGTCGAGGATGAGCGTGTACCTTCAGTCGCGCGCGGCGCCGGGGCTGATCTACGAAGTGGTGAGCGAGGTTGGCCGGGCGATGGACGGCGAGTGCATGGCGCGCGTGGAACGCTCGACCGCGGCGGAGGTGGTGATCGCCTGCACGCCGGAGAAGGGGGGAGGCGGGCGGTATCGGAAGTATTTGGTGGACGTCCGGGCAAAGGGGTTGGTGAATGTAGTGGAGTACGAGCGGTTCGCGATGAGGCGCGTCAGGGTCAGCGGGGAGAGGGCGGTGATTGCCGGAACGGACGGGCAGCGCCCGGTGGAGGTGGAGTGCGCGTGGGACCGGGAGCCCGCGTGCCGTGTCCTCCAAGGGGCGGCTCCGGTAGGCGAGTTGAAGACGCAGGGGGGAAAGCGGTTGTTGGGGGCGCCCCTGCCGCAGTCAACCTACGAGGAGTTCGCGCGGGCGCGTCCGAAACGGGTGAAGGATGGGTATGTGAGGGAAGGGACAAAGATCAGCGAAGAAATCGGGCCGAGACAGAAGTTCGAAGGTGTGTGGTGGGTGGGCAAGAGCTTCTACGACGCGGAGGGCTCAACGGGTGTTGGCGGCTTCGGGTTTCTGGATGAATCGGCGGGCAAGTTCAAGATATTTGCGCCGCCGGAGATTGTGGACTGGTCCGTGACGGCGATACTGGTCGAGAAGGACTCGGTGTGGCTCGGGCTGGCGAGCCACAGCGAGTGGAGGAGCTATGGAGGAGGATTGCTGCGTTTCGACCGCAGGACGGAGCGGGTGGATCGGATTGCGATGGAGGACATGATTGGCGGGATCGCGCGGCTGGGCGGCGGGCAGGTGATGGCG
>JACADU010000124.1 GCA_013388415.1 Bryobacteraceae bacterium | reverse complement strand
GGGACGGAACAGACCGAGGGCCGCAAGTGCATCTGCAATGCGCTGCTGGCGGCCATCGGGCATCCGCAGCAGCGGGGCGCCAACTATGCCGAGCCGCCGGTGGTCACGGCGGGCGATGATCTGACGGAAGTCGGCCGGTTCGTTTCTGCCGGCGCGCTCTCCTACCGCGCCGAGGATGTCATCCGCATGCTCCTCGCGGGGGCCTCGCCGATGATAGAATCCGGCCAGAATGCCTGACACTCGACGTAATTTCTTCAAGGCAGCTTCGGCCGCCACGGCTGCCGCGCCGGCCGTTTTCTCGCAGCAGGGCTCGCCGAATGACCGGCTGGGCGTGGCGATGGTGGGGGTCGGAACGCGCGGCATCTATCTGCTCGAACGGATGCAGGAGTGCCCGAATACCGAGATCCGGGTGATCTGCGATCTCTATGACGCGAACCTGAAACGGGCTGCCGACACCGCGTTCAACAAGAAAGCCGTGTTGATGAAGGAGTGGGAGAAGGCGATCACGCAACCCGGCGTGGATGCGGTCGTGATTGCGACCCCTGACTTCTGGCACGCCGCGATGACGGTGCGCGCGGCGCAGCTTGGCAAGCACGTTTACGTCGAGAAGGGTCTCTGCCGGACGCTGGATGAAGCCAAGGCCATCCGGAAGGCGGTGAGGGAGGCGAAGGTTGTATTGCAGCTCGGGCACCACCAGAATTCGGAAGCTCCTTTCGTGAAAGCGCGAGAGATCTTCCAGTCGGGGAAACTGGGCAAGACCACCATGGCGCGGACGTACATCGACCGCACCAATCCCTGGCCGGAGTGGCAATTCTATACCCGCTATGACAACCAGGTTCTGCCGGCGGACGCCAATCCTCAGACGATCGACTGGGAGCGATTCCAGGAAGGCTCGAACGTCAAGGGCAAGTTCGATCCGGAGCGGTTCTTCCGCTGGCGTTGCTGGTGGGAATACGGCACCGGAATCGCGGGCGATCTGATGAGCCATCAGTGGGACGGCGTCAACCTCATCATGGGGATGGGCATCCCGGAAGCAGTGCTGACCATGGGCGGGCTCTACTACTGGAAACAGGACCGCGAGGTTACCGACCAGTGGCACACGATGTTCGACTACCCCAAGAAGGAGTTGCAGGTGATGTTCGCCTGCACGTTCGCCAACCGGCATCAGGGGACGAACACTTACATCCTGGGGCGCGAGGCGTCGATCGAGGTCGCCTCGGCGTGGTGCCGGCTCTACGAGGCGGAGTGGAAGCCGGGCAACCGCGAAAGGCAGGCGGAAGCCGCCAAACGCGCCGGCGCTGCGGGCTTCGACCCGACGATCATTCAAACCGCCGACCCGATCTACACCTGGAAGCGCGGCGAAAACGAAATCTCTTCGCACCAGCGCAATTTCGTCGATTCCATCCGCGGGCTCGACAAGCCACGTTGCGGGCTCGACCGGGCGTGGGAGGAGGCGGTGACGATTGTGATGAGCGTGGAGTCCTACTTCAAGGAGCGGAAAGTGAAGTGGGACCCGGTCAACGAGCACATCGTCTAATTGTCAAGACTTTGTAAAGGTGCCTGTCACTTTTTTTATTGATGTGGGCGCGCGGGCAGGCGCTCGAGTTCAGCGGGAAACTCCGCCGCCTTCGAGCGATTCGGGCTGCGGCGGTTCTGCGAAGCGCCGCGGTCGGGATAGAGCGGCATCGACATTCCGCCGGTCTGCTCCAGGATTTCGAACAGGCGGCCGCGCATCTGGTTGACGACCGGCTGTAGCTCCGGCTTGAAGATGAGGTTGCGGCTCTCGAGCGGGTCCTCCTGCAAGTCGTAGAGTTCTTCGATGTCCCAGATGCCGTGCGGGCGGATGAACTTGTAGCGGTCGCCGCGCAGGGCGAAGATCGTCGGCGTCTGCGGGAAGTTACGCTCCCAGTAATATTCATAGAGCAGTTCCTTGCGCCAACCGGCGTTGTCGCCACGCGTGAGTTGGAGCCAGCTTTTGCCGTCGATGCCGGAAGGGGCCGCGACGCCTGCGGCTTCCAGGCAGGTGGGCATGATGTCGAGCCCGGCGACGACTTCCTTCACCGTCTGGCCGCCCTTGAACAACTCGGGGCAGCGCGCAAGCAAGGGGACGCGCATCGACTCCTCGTAAGCGGTGCGCTTGTCGATGAGGCCGTGTTCCCCGAACGCGAAGCCGTTGTCGCCCATGTAAATGACCAGAGTGGAATCGAGCTGGCCGCGCTGGCGTAGAGCGTCGAGCAGGCGGCCGATCGATTCGTCGACCGCCAGCAGGGTTTCGGCATAGCGCTTGTAGTAGGCCTCAATGTCGAGTTCGGAGTGGTAGGGGAACTCGACGCCGTGCCAGGAGTTCCGCTGATTTTGCACCCACATGGGCCGTCCCTGCGCCATTTCGCCGGAAGCCGCCATCGTGGGAGGGTAGTTGAACCTGGCGTTCGCGTAGCGGCCTTTGTGGCGGGGCGCGGGCTCGAACTCCGCGTGGACGGCTTTGTGGCTGAGATACATGAAGTAGGGCTGGTCTTTCTTCAACCCGTTGAGCCATTCCAGCGCGTAGTCAGTCAGTTCGTCGGTGATGTAGCCCTTCTGCGCGGCGCGCTTTCCGTTGATATTCAGCCCGTCCTTCGACGGGTTGTAGGTTTCCTGCCCCCGGAAACTGATCCAGTGATTGAAGCCGGGCTGCGGGTCGTCGCCCTCGCCGCCCATGTGCCATTTCCCGAGGAAGGCGGTCTGGTAGCCGGCCTTTTGAAGGTAGGAGGGGAAGAAAACCGTGCCTCGCGGGATAGCGGTATTGTTATCCACAACCTTGTGTTTGTGGGCGTAGGAGCCGGTCAGGATGGACGCGCGGGAAGGGCTGCAAAGGGCGGTTGTCACGAAGGCGTTCTTGAAGTGCGCGCCTTCGCTTGCCAGCCGGTCCATGTTCGGGGTCTCCAGGAAGGGCTGCCCTTTGAGGAAGCCCATGGCGTCGTAGCGGTGGTCGTCGGAAAGGATGAAAATGACATTGCGGCGCTTGCCTTGCGCTTGCGCTGCTGAAATCATGGCCGAAGCGCCAGCCAGTTGAGCCATTGCCTGTCTGCGGTTCATCGTGGCAACGATTCTATCGGAAGAGAGGTGGACAATGACGGTTCTGCTCGCTTTTGCCGCGGCTCTTTCCGCGGGCACGGCGCAGGTGAAGATCACGCCGCCGGACGGCGCGCCGATGGCCGGCTACTATTACGAGCGCGGCACGACGGGCGTGCACGACGATCTGTGGGCGAAGTCGCTGGTGCTTGAAGCCGGAGGGGAGCGCGCCGCGCTTGTCGCCTGCGATCTGATCCATCTGACGCGGGGCGTTGTCTCTGAGGCAAAGCGGCTGATCGAACAGCAGAGCGGGTTGAAGCCCCACCAGGTGATGATCAGCGCGACGCACGCGCACACAGGTCCTGTGGTCGCCGGGGGCTCCTCGCGATACGAGACGGCGGCCGCGCCGGGAGGCAAAGCCGGCGCCTACGCGAAATGGCTGCCGGGACGGATCGCCGAGAGCGTGCGCCTCGCCGCGGGCTCGATGCGGCCTTCGCGGGCTTTTTCCGGTTCAGGCAACGAGTCTCTGATCGCGTTCAACCGGCGATTCCACATGAGCGACGGAACCGTAGGGTGGAACCCCGGGAAGATGAACCCGAAGATCGTCAAACCCGCCGGGCCTGTCGATCCCGAGGTGCCTGTCGTCTACATTCAGACCGAGGATGGCAAGCCGCTGATCACCTACGTCAACTATGCGCTTCATCTGGACACGGTCGGCGGAACTGAGGTGTCCGCGGACTACCCGTACACTCTCTCCACGCTCCTCACTGGAGCGAAAGGCGGCTCCATGCTCACCCTGTTCACGATCGGCTGCGCGGGCAACGTCAATCACATCGATGTCCGCCACGCGAAGCCGCAGAAGGGGCATGAGGAAGCAGCGCGCATCGGGACGGTGCTCGCCGGTGAAGTGATGAAGACATGGGCGCGGATGGTCCCTGCCGGGGCGGCAACGCTTGTGTCAAGGATGGAGATCGCGCGGCTGCCGCTTGCGCCCCATCGCCCGGAGGACGTCGAATGGGCCAAGGGCATTGCGGCGAAGTTCGGCAAACCGAATGCCGCGCCCTTCCTGGAGATGGTGAAGGCATTCCGGGTGCTCGATGTCGAAGCGCGAAAGGGAAAGCCGCTGGAAGCTCAAGTGCAGGTGATCGCGCTCGGCAACGACATCGCCTGGGTCGGGCTGCCGGGCGAGATCTTCGTTGAACTGGGAATGGCCATCAAGCGCGCGTCGCCCTTCAACCGGACGATTGTCGTCTCGCTGGCAAACGACAACCTCGGCTATATTCCGAACAGCAAGGCTTATTCCGAAGGGAATTATGAAGTGGTGAGCGCCCGTTGCGCCGGGGGCAGTGGAGAAATCCTCGTGGAAACGGCAGGCAGGATGTTGAAGGAGATGTACCAATGAGCATGACGCGGAGATCGATGCTGGCCGCCGCGCCGGCGGTTCTGAGCGCGCAGTCCCGGGCGGACAAACTGAAAGTGGCGTTCATCGGCACGGGCAACAGGGGGTCGTTCCTGTTGCGGCACGGGCTGGAGTTGGCCGATTTCGAGGTCGTCGCGGTTTGCGATATTCTGCCGGATCGCGTCGACAACGCCGCCTCGGCGGTGGCGAAAAAGGGCGGAAAGGCGAAAACCTACACCGATTTCCGAAAGATGCTCGACGAAATGAAGGAAATTGACGCCGTTGTCCTCGCCACGCCGGACTACACGCACCGCGAGTTCGACATCGAGATCCTGGGCCGCGGCAAGCATCTGTACGCGGAAAAGCCGCTGGCGCTGACCGTCGAGGACTGCAAGGCGGTCGCCAAAGCCGCGGCCGCGGCCAAGGGCGTCTTTCAAGTCGGCTTCCAACTCCGCCACGATCCGAACCGCAACGCCGCGATGCAGTGGATCAAGTCGGGCAAGGCGGGCAAGGTGCTTCAATGCCACGGCATTCGGCATGGCGGCGACCTGCCCCGCGACATCCCCTGGTATTTCGACAAGACGAAATGCGGCGACATCGTCACCGACCAGGGCATTCACATCCTCGACCTCTTCCGTTGGGCGGTCGGCAAGCCGCCTCTCCGGTGTTACGGCGACGGGGGCACGACTCTGTTCGTCAACGACCCGCCCGGGCGAACAGTGATGGACCACTACAGCCTCATCTACGAATTCGAGGGAGGGGCGCAGATCAACTTCAGCCACCACTACTTCGATCCGCCGGGCTTCACGGGCATTCAGGAGCGCGTCTTCGGCAGCGAAGGCGCCGTGGATCTGCCGAAGGCCGAGTTCGCTCCGCGAACCGAGCGCAAGCGAATCCAGTTGGAAGTGCCGGACGCCGGCAAGGACTCCACCTATATGTCGCTGGCGGCCTTCGCGTCCAACGTCATGGAACGCAAGCGGCCGCTGAACGACGCGCAAAGCGCGCTGGAAGCGACTCTGGTCGCACTGATGGGCACGAAGGCCATTTACGAGAAACGCGTGGTCACCTGGACCGAAATCGCAGGCGGGTCGTGACTCAGTCCGCAGTCTCAGCGTTTCAGCAACGCATATGGTGGACCGCTGATCCCGCAATGGCAGCGCTGAAGCGCTTGCCTTCATGAAGGTTCGCTCATCGGCCTGCGTGACAAGTCGAAGCCGATTCACGGTATACTTTCCTGAAACCGGGCGGCCCAACCAGCGCAGGCCCGGACCGGTCGGATGGGCCGCAGGGAAGTTCACTGGGCGGAGACTGCCATGAGCTTGAGCCAGATGGCGCGGACCATCAAAGAGTCCGTCACGCTGAAACTGAACCAGACCGCCGCTCAGATGCGGGACAAAGGCGAACCGGTGATCCACCTTGGCGGCGGCGAACCCAAATCCAAGACACCGATCGACGCGATCGTGAGCTGCACTTCGGTACTGAACTCCGGCGACATCAAGTACACTCCGCCGGACGGTATCCCTGCCTTGAAGAAGGCCATCATCCGCTACACAGAGGATTACTACGGCCGCACTGTCCGCCCCGAAAACGTAGTCGCCTCCTGCGGCGCCAAACAGGCCATCATGGCTGCATTGATCGCGATTCTCGATCCGAAGGACGAGGTCATCTTCCCCGCCCCGTATTGGGTGAGCTATCCGGAGATGGTGAAGCTCGCAGGCGGCGTGCCTGTAGCGGTGAAAGCCGAGGACGGCAGCTTCTGTCCGACAGTCAAGGAGATCGCCGGCTGCATCGGCAGCTACACCAAGGCCATCATCCTGAACAGTCCCAACAATCCTTCCGGCGTGATGTACGCCGCCGATTTCGTCCGCGAGATCGTTGAGTTGTGCGAAAAGAAATCGCTCTACCTGATCATGGACGACACCTATAACCGCCTGGTCTTCGACGGCAGGAGCCCCACAAACTGCTACGAGTACTCGAAAGAGGACATCGAGCAGTCCAAGCTGATTGTCATCAACTGCGTGTCGAAGATGTACGCGATGACCGGCTTCCGCATCGGCTGGGCGGTCGGCTCGCGTGAGCTGATGACCGCCATGTCGACGATCCAAGGGCAGCAGACTTCCGGACCTGCGACCCCATCGCAATGGGCGGCGGTTGGCGCGTTGAACGGCGTACAGAACTCGATCGAGGCGCTGCGGCTCACGTTGCAGAACAACCGCGACATCCTCTACGACCGCTTGGATG
>JACADU010000042.1 GCA_013388415.1 Bryobacteraceae bacterium | reverse complement strand
GCGACGCACCGCGCGCCGAGGGAGGCGAAGGTCTGATGGAGCCAGAGACCGCGGTTGCCGGTGCCGAACGTGGCGTAGGCAGGGGTGTCGTTGGCGGAACCCTTGACGCTGAGCAGGGCAGGCGCTGCCAGAAAAGCGCGGCGTGAGAACGGGATCATGGCGATCCCGTTTTACCACGATTTCAGGGCAGGCGTTCGGGCCGCGGCGTTCAGCGAGCCGCGAGCAGCGCGCGAAGATGGCGGGCGCGTTCGGGGCTGCGGAGTTGGCGGAGCGCCTTGGCCTCGATCTGCCGGATGCGCTCGCGGGTGACGTCGAACTGCTGGCCGATCTCTTCGAGCGTGTGCTCGCGGTCGCAGCCGATGCCGAACCGCAGCCGGATCACCTTCTCCTCCTTGGGGGAGAGCGTCTTGAGAATCGCGGCGGTCTCCTCGCGGACGTTGGAATCGATGACCGTGTCGATCGGCGAGCTGACCCAACGGTCTTCAATCAGGTCGCCGAGAGCGGATTCGCCATCTCTGCCGACGGGGGTCTCCAGAGAGACCGGATCGCGGGAGATGGTCTTGAGCTTCTGGACCTTCTCGACCGGGATATCCATGCGGCGGCTGATTTCCTCATTGGTGGGAACGCGGCCGAGTTCCTTCTCCAACTCGCGGGTGGCGCGAAGGAACTTATTCATGGATTCGTTCATGTGCACCGGGATGCGGATGGTGCGGGACTGGGCGGCGATGGCGCGCGTAATCGCCTGGCGGATCCACCAGGTGGCGTAGGTGGAAAACTTGTAGCCGCGGCGGTATTCGAATTTGTCGGCGGCGCGCATCAGGCCGATGTTGCCTTCCTGGATCAGGTCGAGCAGATGGAGGCCGCGGTTCACGTACTTCTTGGCGACGGAAACGACAAGGCGGAGGTTGGCTTCGACGAGATCCTTCTTGGCGCGCTCAGCCTGCATCTCGCCTTGCCGGATGACGGTGAGCGATTGGCGGAGGTCGGCCAGCGAAGCGCCCGCGGCTTCTTCGCGCTTGGTGATCTCCCGCTTGAGTTCGCGGATGCGGTTGCGGTTCTCGCTCTTGTTGGCTTCCAGACGCCTGATCTCGCTGTCGAAGTAGGACATCTCTTCGGCAGCCTTCTCGATGGCCAGAGAGAAGACGCGCCAGCGGGTGGACACCCAAGGCAGCTTCCGGATCGCCAGGTTCAATTCGACCGCGGCACGGTAATACTTCCAGATCGCTTTGCGCCGGGCTTTCTTGTTGGAAGCCGGAACCGACTCGATCTTCTCCTTGAGCTGCTCCTGTTTCTTGTGGAGGGCAGTGAGAGCGGCAAACTGCTCGCGGAGGTCCCGGACCCTCTTCTCATAAGCGGAGGTGCCTTCCTCGACTTCGCCGAGTTCGACATAATCGTCGAGGTCGGCAGCGTTGGTGCGGATGAGTTCCGCGATTTCAAGCACCTGATGATGGACCAGGGCAGAACGGGCGATCGCCTTCTGCATCTTGATCTTGCCGCGCTCCATCTTGCGGGCGAGATCGACCTCACCCTCGCGGGTGAGCAGGGGAACGGCGCCCATCTCGCGCAGGTACACGCGGACAGGGTCGTCCGTATAAATGGATTCCTCAACGGGCTGAGCCGCCGCGAATTCCTCTTCCTGGACATCTTCAGGGTGGAAGTAATTCGGTTCGTCGTCGAACGGGAGACCAAGGGACTCCGGGGCTTCGGCTAGGAACTGATCTTCCTCTGTGAAATTATCCACTCGCACAAACCTCCAAGCAGAGAACCAAACCGGGTCTGCCGCCAATCACCGCGGACAGACCTGAACCGACCTCACAACAAGCACGCCGCTGCACACAGCCCAAAATAGAGACGCAGATCCCGCGCTCGGGATCCATGATGCCTGATCGAGGCAACTCCGTGATGGCAGAAAAGTTGTGGGAACGGCCGGACGCTCCGAATAAGCATACCATGGAAACCTAGTGCATGTTAAGGCTCTATTTCTAGAGATGCCTCCGGCCGGGAAACGTTACACTAAGACTGAGAGAATCGCGCCTTCGGGGGACAGGGCAGTGTGGCAAATCAGCCACGCTTGGCCCGCATCAAGTCCTTCAATTCACTGAGGAAAGCTTCGACATCCTGGAAGTCTCTGTAGACGCTGGCGAATCTGACGTAGGCGATCTTGTCGATGTTCATGAGGCGTTGCATCAGGAATTCTCCTATCTCGGTAGTATTAATTTCTCTTTCGGACTTCTCCGCGAGGCGGCTTTCGACCTCGTCGACAAGATTGGCCAGTGTGGGCATGGAGACGGGGCGTTTTTCGCACGCCTTGAGGAGTCCGGAGAGGACTTTCTGGCGGTCGAACTTCTCCCGGCGCCCATCTTTCTTGACGACCATGTAGGGAACTTCATCAGTTCTTTCATATGTAGTAAAACGACGAAGACATTGGAGGCATTCGCGGCGGCGGCGGATGACATCACCCTCTTTGGATTCGCGGCTATCGATGACGCGGTCTTCACGGAAGCCACAGAAGGGGCAATTCATGGAGCGATCTCCTTGGTCGCTGATTTCAATTGTGCCCACGAGAGCCCCTGTTGGAGAGCGAAGAGAAGTCCGAGGGGCATGATTCCGACGAAAGAGACAGCCCAGGCGGCAAGGGCGATGCCGGTGGAAGCAGCCAGCGGGAAGTGGAAGAACTCGGTGAGCACGAGGATGGATGCCAGTTGAACGCCGCCTCCGACGCCGGGGATTTGGACGATGGACCCAAACGAAACGAAGCCGAGAAAGGTGAGGGTCTGCACCAGAGTCAACTGCCGGGTCTCCGGAAATGCCTGAAAGATAGCGACATACGCAGAGATGAGGATCGCCCACTCGACGATGGACCAGCCTAGGAGGGAGAGGACGGCGGACCAGGAATTGGCGGCGCGGAGAGTGGACAGCAGCGACTCGATGAAGCGCGAGGCGCGATCGCGCCCTGTTTCGGGCAGCACAGTGGCCAGGGCGTGGAGACGCGCCTCGAGGGCATGCGGCGCGCCGTGAAGAGCGATGAGGACAGCGAGGCAGACGATGGCCAGCAGGCCGACGGAAGCGCCGCCGGCGTCCACAATCCACCGGATGCCGGGATGGGAGATGGTGGCGGCGGAAGAAGCAGACAGCAGGGCGAATCCGAAGATGCCGAGGACGATGAGCGTATCGTAGATGCGTTCGAGGACCCAGGCGGAAAGCTGTGATGAGAGCGGCACCGAGTTGGTGCGGGCGATGAGCCATGGCCGGACAATCTCGCCCGGCCGGCCGAACAGCGTCAGCGCGGTGTACCCGATGGCGGTATCGCGGAAGACGGCCCAGGATGCCGCGCGGGGCGCAAGGGGGCGCAGCATGACCAGCCAGCGCTCGGAGCGCCCCCAATAGCTGAGGACGGCGCAACCCCAGGCCGCGGCGAGCCAGCCCCAGTGGGCGGCGAGGATGGTTGTCCGGAACAGCGTCCAATCGAAACCGGATTGGGTTCCTCGGCGGACGAGGATGGCGATGCCGGCAACCACGGCCGCCACGACCAGCCAGAGGCCGGCGCGGAGGGTTTTCGGCGATTCAGTCCGGCTTTGGGACATGGCAAAGTCGAAAGCGAGCTTCAGTCCTCAGGACGCTCCGTTTGGACTTAGAATAAATGCCTGAGCGGGTCATTCCCCCGCGCGGGCCATTCCCCGGTCGATGGAGAAGCGGCTAATTTCTGCGAACTTCCCATGATAGATCCTCGTAGTACAAGTCGGAAGGCAGCGGCGGCGGGTCCGGAAACGGGCAAGCGCGGCGGCCCGCAGGCTTGGAGAGCGGCGGAGTTATGGGTGCGGCGTCACAGACCGGGTTTGGACAGGCTGGAGCGGCAGTTCTGGCGGTCACCGGCCGGGGTCTGGGGACGGATTGGAGCCAGCCCGCCGTGACGCAGCCTGGGACGGATTTCGACCGCGACACTCAGCTTGTGGCGCGCTGCCTGGATGGCGACGAGAGCGCGTGGGAAGAGCTGGTGAAGGCGCACACGCGGCGGGTCTATGGAATTTGCCTGCGCTTCACCGGAAAGGACAGCGAAGCGCAGGACCTGACGCAGGACGTTTTCCTGCGAGTCTTCCGGACGGTGAGGAGCTTCAGGGCAGGGGAAGGATCGTTTTCGGTCTGGCTGACGAGGCTGACGCGTAACCTGCTGATCGATCACTACCGCCGGACGAAGAAGGAACGGGTGACGGACTCGATCGAGGACCAGTTGCCGATGCTCGAGGAGCGGACGCGGGCTGAGACGAGGACGGATTCGGTATTGGCGGGGCGGGAAGCGAGCGAGGCGCTGCAATCGGCGTTGAGCAAACTCTCTCCGGAATTAAGGGAAACGGTTATACTGCGGGATCTGGAAGAGATGGAATACAGGGAGGTCGCGCAGATTCTGGGAGTGCCTGAGGGAACGGTGAAGAGCCGGTTGAACCGGGGGCGGGCCGAACTGGCGCGGATTCTGCGCCGCCAGAGGGTATCGGTATGAAGTGCGCTGAGCTGGAAAGCCTGCTTTGCGACTATGTCGACGGCACGCTCACGCAGAGCGAGCGGGCGACGGTCGAGCTGCACCTGGCGTCCTGCCCGGGATGCAGGCTGCTGGTGGAAGACGCCAAGGCGGCGGTCGATTTCATGGCCACGGCTTCGGTTCCGGAGCCGCCGCCGGCGCTCGTCAACGCCATCCTGCACGAGGCGCGGACAGGAAAAGTAAGCCCGATCCGGCGCAGCGGTCCGGGTCACTGGCTGGGCAAGTTGTTTGAACCGATCTTTCAACCGAAGTTCGCCATGGGGATGGCGATGACGATTCTTTCGTTTTCGATGCTTGGGCGGCTGACAGGAGTGGAGATCCGGCGGCTGACGCCGCAGGATATGGAGCCGGCGAAAGTCTGGATGACGCTGGAGGACAAGGCATACCGGACCTGGGAACGGGCCAAGAAGTATTACGAGAGCCTGCGGGTAGTCTACGAGATTCAACAGACGCTGAGCGACTGGAGCGAATCGCAGGAGGCCGCGCCAGAAGAGCCGGCGAGGAAGCAAAGCGGGGCGAAGACTTCGCAGCCGAAGAATCAGGATGAGCTCGAAGGCCCGATTGAAGTGAGGCCGCAAGGAGAGAGCGGCAAACGCTAATTGAATGAGGGAGACAAGGCCATGACAACCGCGAGCGAGAATCCAAAACCGGTAACGGCCTATTGCAGGATCTGCGGAAAACCGCTGACCGAAGAAACAGTGCGCATGGCGCAGGGAACGGTCTATTGCGAAGAGCACCTGCCGAGCCCGGCTGGGCCGGCGCCTGCCGCGGCGCCGCCAAGCCCCTATGGATCCGGGCAGATGCCAAACCCCGGAGTCTCGCCGGGACTGGCGTTCCTGCTGGGCCTGATTCCGGGCGTCGGCGCCATCTACAACGGGCAGTACGCCAAGGGACTGGTGCATGTTCTCGTGTTGGGGCTGCTCATCAGCATTACCAGCTCGGATGCCGCGGGCGGACTCGAACCGTTGTTCGGAATGTTCATCGCGGTGTTCTACTTTTACATGGCTTTCGAGGCCTACCACACTGCGAGAAAGCGGCAGGCAGGCGAGCCGGTGGACGAGTTTTCCTCGCTGATTCAGATCGGCGGACAGCAGAGCCGGACGCCCTGGCTGCCGATCACGCTGATCGGGCTGGGCGTGCTCTTCCTGTTGAACAATCTCGACCTGCTGCATTTGAGAGCCGTGTTGAAGTTCTGGCCGGTGCTGATGATCGCCGCAGGCGCGTGGATGCTCTACGACCGGCTGACGGGACAGAACGGTTCTCCCGCTGGCGGAGCTGATTCCGGAGCGGCCGCGCCTGGGGCGCCGGGAGGTGGCCAATGAACACTTTGGGCGCGCTGCTGAGGGCGATTCGGGGTCCGCTGTTGCTGATCGTACTTGGCGGCCTCTTGGCGCTGGCGCGGTTTCAGGGCATCAGCTTCACGAAGACGTGGCCGGTTCTGCTGATCGCGCTTGGGCTCCTGAAGCTGGCGGAGAGGCTGGCGGCGCATCCCGGAGAGCCGACGATCGCGGGTGGAGACTGAGGGGGCAGCCATGAAGAGAGCATCCATTGCCGGACCGCTGATCCTGATCCTGATTGGCACGGCGTTTCTCGTGAAGAACATCTGGCCGGAGATCCGGATGTTCGAGCTGGTGATGAACTACTGGCCGTTCATTCTGATCGGCTGGGGCGTCTTGAGACTGTTGGAGATCCTGGTGGTCTACGCGCGCGGAGGCAAGCTGCCGGCGGCGGGCATCAGCGGCGGCGAGTGGGCGCTGGTCATTCTGTTCACGGTGGTGTCTACTTCGATCTGGGGGATTGAGCGGTGGTCGCGCGACGGTTTCGGCCGTATCAGAGTCGGCGGGCTGGAGGTGTTCGGAGAGAGCTTCGAATACCCGGTGCAGACGGTGACTGCCAAGGCGGGCGCCAAGCCGAAGCTGATTGTTGAAATCCCCCGTGGCGCCATCCGCGTGAGCGGCGCGGCCACGGAAGAGATTACGGTGAACGGGCGCAAGACTGTCAAAGCGATGGATCGCGCCCGGGCAGACGAACTGGACAGGGAGAGCAAGGTGGAGAGCGCTGTCTCGGGCGATCTGGTCACCTTGCGGATGGGCTCGCCGGAGAAGGAAGGCGCCACGGTGTCGATGGACCTGGAGATCGCGGTGCCGGCGGGCGCTGCGGTGGAGGTTCGAGGCAGGAGCGGTGACGTCGAGGTCAGCGGGGTCGGCGGAGGCGTGCGTATCGACCGTGAAAACGCCGGCGTCCGCTTGAGCAAGGTTGGCGGCAAGGTGGAGGTGGACATCCGGAAGCTCGACATCCTTCGGGCGACAGGCGTCGCCGGAGACGTGACGGTCAAGGGGCGGGGACGCGACATCGAACTGGAGGATGTGACCGGATCGGTGATGGTGGATGGTTCGTATTCCGGCGAGACCCATCTGAGGCGGATCGCCGGGATCGTGAGGTTCCAGAGCCCGGTGACGGAATTCAGGGTGGAAAGCGTGCCGGGTGAGCTCGCGCTCAGCCTGTCGACGCTGACGGCGACGCGCGTCAAAGGGCCTTTCATCGCGAAAGCGAAGTCAAAGGACGTCCAACTGACTGACGTGAGCGAAGCGATCGAGCTCGAAATCGGGCGGGGGGACGTGGAGATCCGGCAATCGAAGGCGCCGGTGGCGAGGCTGAGCGTGGAAGTGGACAGCGGCGACGTCGAACTGGCGTTCCCGGCGAATGCGAAGTTCAGCATCACGGGCGAGACCGAGCGCGGAGAAATCGCAAACAGCTTCGACGACAAGTTCAAAGTCGAAATGCTCCGCAAGGACGGAGCGCGGCTGACGGGCAGTTCCGGCGCAGGTCCCGATCTCAGAGTGAAGACGCGGCGCGGATTGGTCAATCTGAGGAAGATGAGCGCCGCCGAAAGCGCTTCGCTGGGATCGCAGGCGCCGGCAGCCGCGCCGGCGAAGGAGTTGCCGGCTCCTCAAAAGGCCGAAAACCAATAGCAGAGAGCGGTGAAGATCGGGCAAAGGCCGGCCTGCGGGCCGGCCTTTTCGTTGTTCACCGGTCATGTCCCCTACAGGGAAACACCTTAGAGCCACTGGGTGAGTCCCTGAGCAAGCCCTCAGGGTTCTGTCTGCTGGCGGAACTGCACAATTCTCCCGAAGATAAGTCAGAAGAGCGGATTCCCGGCCGGCGGCTGCTCAGAGACATGGCGCCGGGAGGATAGGGGATTCGCAGATTGAGGAGAAAGCGCGAGCGCTCTGACGTTGATCGGATCCGCGGGAAGAAGGAGACCGGGCGTCCGGGGCGAAAGGAAATTGAAAGAACGGCTGGCGAAAACGGGCCGTTCCGCCGATTAGACCGGTGGGGAGCCGGCAAGGTCGATTCATGCAATTCTCGGAAACCGAAGTCCGGAACGCGAAGACCCAAATGCGCGAGGCGGTGACTGCCGCCAAGCTCGGACACAAGAACCTCGCGCGGAAGTTGCTGGTCAGCGTTGTAGAGCAAGAGCCGAACCATGAGGAAGCGTGGCTCTGGCGCGCCGCACTGGCGGAAAGCGAAGAGGAGGCTCAGCGTTGTCTCACTCGGGTTCTGGACATTAACCCGAACAATCAGCAAGCGTTGAACGCCCTTGCGCTTGCCAGGCTGCGGCAGGCAGCCAAGCGGAGCGTAACGACAGCAGCAGACCGGACGCAGCCGGTGCCGTTGCCTGCCGAGCAAGCCGAGCCGGGCAAGCAGGACAGCGACGAGGAGGTTCAGCCGAAGGCAGCGGCTTGGCATTGTCCTTTGTGCCTGTGCGAGGACAAGGAACCGCAGGAACGGTGCCGGCGGTGCGGCGCTTTGCTGGAGGTCGACAAGATTGACGATCTGGCGGGCAACCGGGATGGCGACGAGCACCAGATTCAGGAAGCGGTGCAGCGTCTGTTGAAAGACCTCAAGAACGCGCCCACGCCGGAGGCGCATATCGCGCTGGCGACGGCATATCTCAACCTGAACCGGAGCGCGGAGGCGCTGCCGCATCTGGAGAAGGCGTGTGAGATGAAGCCTTCGGAGAAGACCGCGCGCGCGGCGCTGGAGAAACTGAAGGCGCGGCGGCTGGTTCTGACGGTGGACGACAGCCTGACGGTCCGGAAGATCGTGGCGATGACGCTCGAGCGGTTCGGTTACAGGGTGCTCAGCGCCGCCGACGGCATGCAAGCCTTGGCGAGGCTCAACGAGCACCGCCCGGATCTGATTCTTCTGGATATCACGATGCCGCGCATGGACGGATATCAAGTGTGCAAGACGATCAAGCAGAACCCCTACACCAAACAGATCCCGGTGCTGATGCTGTCGGGCAAAGATGGGTTCTTCGACAAGGTCAAGGGGAAACTTGCCGGGGCGACGGATTACCTGACCAAGCCGTTCCAGGAGGATGAGCTTGTGAAGGCTGTGGAGAAGCACATGAAGTCCGCGAGTTGAGAGATGCCGCGGGACAAGTGAGCCGGAGCGGGGGGCGCCCTGCCGCCGGCGGAGAAGAAGAGCGAACGAAGGTCCGGAAAGAGAGATCGACGAGATAGAGGTCAAGGATGAGCAAGACGATTCTGGTAGTGGACGACAGCCCGGCTCACCTGGAGCTGATGCAGCGGACGATCGAGGGCCGCGGCTGGGAGGTTCTGACCGCTGCGGACGGAGAGCAGGCGCTCGAAAAGGCCGAGACGCGCAGGCCGGATCTGATCCTGCTGGACGTTGTATTGCCGAAGAAGAACGGTTACCAGGTGTGCCGGCAGCTCAAGCAAGGTAATGCAACCAAGAGCATCAAGATCATCATGGTGAGCTCGAAGAGCCAGGAGTCGGACAAGTACTGGGGCCTGAAGCAGGGAGCTGACGGCTATCTGGTGAAACCCTTCGCTCCGGCGGAGCTGCTGAGGGCGGTGGAACAGGCGTTATAGGCGGGCGGGCGTTTGAGCAAGGGCGAAACCCATGAGCGATGCGGGTCGCGAGGATGTCTGGACAGATCTGGAAAGCCTGCTGAAGAAGGCCGGGGCTGACGCGGTCGAACGCCCGGAGGAAGAGGACCGGATCGAGGAGGTTGAGCTGCGGGCTTCCGAATCAGGCGGCGATAACGCGGGGACTTCAGGACTGCCTTACCAGGACCTGCTGAGCGAACTGCTGGGTTCGTGGAGTGACGACGAGGGAGGCCAGCAGAGCCCGGAAGCGGCGGCCGGAACGGAGGCTGGAGTTCCACTCTCTGCGCTGATGGCCCGGCTCGAGGAGGATCCGTGGCCGCCGCCTGAGACTCCGGCCGGCGAGCCGGCGGCGGCAGTGGACGGGCGCGAGGATTTCGAAGAGCCTACCGCATCGATTGAAGCTCTTCAGACCTCCCTGCGCGAAGCAGGCGGCCCTGGAGATGAGGCGAGAGAAGGGGAATTCGCCGCGGAGGCGGATCTCACGCCGCCGGCAGCGGAGATGCCTGCCTCGGTCGGGATAGTGGAACTGGACAAGCCGGAGGTCGAATTCAACGAGCCGGCTATGCCTGAGACCGCGTTTGCCGTCGAGGCGCCGGATTGGAGCGCAACGGCGGCTTCGCCGTCCGCTGAGGAGTTCGTTGAAGAGGCGGAAGCCGGCGCAGGGGCACAGGAGGAGCCCCTGGAGCACGGCGAGGACGCGCCTGTCTGGACAGCGGACCTGTTCGACGCCTTGGTGCTGGCTGACGAGGAGAACCGGGCGGCGACACCCGTCGAGGCGCTCCAGGCGCAGCCGGACTCCGAGCTTGTGGCGGCGGAACCGCTGCCTGAGCCGGCAATGCCTTCCGGCCAAAGGGACGGATGGGAGATCCTCGCTTCATTGCCGGCGCCGGCAATGCCAAGTTTCAGTGAGCCGATTCTGTTCGAACCTCCGTTGCCCGCGGATTCGACTGTCGACTGGCCGGTTGTCGAGACGCAGCCGAATGTCATTGAGCCGGCAGCGGAACAGGCGGCGTTTGAGGAGTCCGAGGCTGGTTCCGAAACCGAGTCTGACGACGCGCTGCGGCGGCTTGTCGGGCAGATGCTGGCGGAGATGGCTGCGGCGTCGGCGCCCCACGACCGGTCTCACGACACCGAGTCGGCCGCTCAGAAGGCAACCGAGCGTTTCCTGTCCTTTTCGCTCGCCGGCGAAGTCTATGCGGTTGCCCTGGCAGGCATCCTGGAGACCGACCGGCTGCCAAAGGTAACCCGGGTGCCGGGTTTGCCGGCTTGGGCGATTGGCGTGAGCAATCTGCGCGGCTCGATTCTGCCTGTCGTTGATCTGAGGAGACTGCTAAGCCTGGAGGAGGCCGAGAACCCGCAGGACGGCAGGATTCTCGTCGTGCGCACGGGGCCGGCGGACGCGCCGTCGGCGCTGGTCGTCGACAGGCTGGAGGGCGTTGCGCTGCTTTCGCCTGGAGAACTGCATCCAGCGCCGCTTTGGCTGGACAGCAAAATATTGCCCTACCTGGAAGGCATCGGAAGCTTCAAGGGGAGGCTGGTGAACGTTTTGGACCTCAGCAGGTTGTTCGCGGCTACCGGAGTGAGCGGCGACGCGCCTGTTCGGGCAGGCGAGCCTCGCTGACTGGAGGACTCGCTGAAGCATTCAATGTGGACCGGAGCCAGGGAGAGCCCGGGCGACGGCGAGAGGTGAGTTGGTCGGATAGACAGGAGAGGAAGGAGTCCTGTTTGCGATGAAGAATCTGAAGATTTGGCAGAAGCTGGCGGCCTTGGCACTGCTTGGAGCCACTCCGGTGGCCGTCCTGATCCACATGTTTATCGAGAGCCGCAACGAACAGATCGCGAAGGCGAGATCGGAGCTGTCCGGTTTGGAGGCGATCAAGCCGGTGCGCGATCTGGTTCAGTATCTTCCCGAGCACAGGACGCTCGCAAACAATTACCTGAGCGGCGACATGAACGCGCGGGCGCAGATGGGGCAGATTGAGCCCAAGATCGAGCGGGCGATGGCGGCCATCGACGAAGTGGAACGCCGGGAAGGGCGCGCGCTTGGCATCAGCCAGCACTGGGACGTCGTGAAAGCGAACTGGAAGGACTTGAAGGAGCGGCTGAACTCGATGGGCGCGCGGGAGAGCTTCAACCGGCACACGCAGGTCATCCAGGCCGCGCTCCAGGTGCTGCGCACCATCGGCGACCGGAAGGGGCTGAGCACGGACCCGCAGGTGGAGACGCTGTACCTCGGCAACAACCTGCTGGAGCACCTGACATCGACTGCGGAAGCGATGGACCAGATGCGTGCTCTGGGCACGGGGCTTGTGTTGCGCGGCAAGCCCGCGACGACGGAAGAGACGGCCCAACTCATTTACCTGACGCGGCTGGCGAGTACGGCCAACGCCAGGATGGAGTCCAACGCCAAGGCGGCCGCCCGGGGAAGGGCCCGTCTCGAGGAGAGGCTGACGCCGTTGACCTCAAGCGCGGCGGCGGCGGCGGGCTACTTCACAAACCTGACCCGCAACGAGTTCATCACGAAGGAGTCGCCAACCGTGGCGGCGCAGGATTACTACAACGCAGGCACCACGGCGATTGAGCAGTACTTCAAGGTGTGGGACGAGAGCGCGGCGATCTTTCAGGACACGCTGGTGGCGCGGGTCGCGGCGCTGAACCAGCAGAAATGGCTCCAACTGAGTCTGGCGCTGGCCGTGCTGTTGGTGGCGGCGGCCATCACGCTCACCGTTCAACGGGGAATCACGACGCAGGTCCGCTCGATCATGGAGCTGTTCCGGCAGATCCGGGACGGCAATCTGCGCGCCCGCGCGGAGGTGATCCAGGGCGACGAGTTGGGCGACATCGCCAGCGGGTTGAATGGGATGCTGGACAACACGCTCAGCCTGATGCAGACGCGGGAGGAAAAGGAGCAGATCCAGCGCTCGATCTCCAGGCTGCTGGACGAAGTGAGCGGCGTCGCCGAAGGCGACTTGAGGAAGGAGGCCGAAGTCACGGCCGACATCACCGGGGCGATCGCCGACTCGTTCAATTACATGATCGGCGAGCTGCGGGACATCATCGCCAGCGTGCAGCGCACGACGGTCGAGGTGAACGCCAGCGCCAGCCAGGTGCAGAACACGGCTGAGATTCTGGCGCGGGGCAGCGAGGAGCAGAGCACCCAGATTCTGGAGGCTTCGTCGGCGATCGAGCAGATGGCGACGTCGGTGCAGCACGTCTCGGCGACGGCGCAGAACGCCGCCGTGGTTGCGCGGCAGGCGCTTGGCAGCGCGCAGGAAGGCGCCGAGTCGGTGAGAAAGACGATCGAAGGGATGAACTCGATTCGCGGGCAGGTTCAGGAGACCGCCAAGCGAATCAAACGGCTGGGCGAGAGCTCCCAGGAAATCGGCGAGATCGTGGAGCTGATTGGCGACATCGCGGACCGGACGTCGATTCTCGCCCTGAACGCGTCGATCCAGGCGGCGATGGCGGGCGAGGCCGGAAAGGGTTTCGCGGTGGTCGCGGACGAGGTTGAGCGGCTGGCTGAGCGCGCGACAGAGGCGACCAAGCGCATCGGCACGCTGATCAAGTCGGTTCAGGGCGACATGAACGAGGCGATGGCGGCGATGGAGGAGACGACACGCGAGGTCGTGGGCGGCTCGACGCTGGCCAACGAAGCAGGTCAACGGTTGAGCCAGATCGAGGCGGTTTCGCAGCAGATCGCCGAAATGGTCCAACAGATCTCGCTGGCCGCTTCTCAGCAGGCCATGGGATCGGAGGCTGTGTCGCGCAACGTGACCGGAATCAGCGCGGTGACGCGGCAGACGGCCGAGGGCGCAAGGCAGACCGCGGCGGCGATTCATCACCTTGCAGCGCTGGCCGAGCAACTCAATTCCAGCGTGAGCCGGTTCAAGCTGCCGCAAAGCAACGGGCGGACGGCGGTGCCGGTCTAGTTTGGACCTGAGTTGCCGAAAGGGGTTGTCATGGGTCCACTCGATCCAGAGGTGCTGCGAGGCTTCTACGAGGAAGCGCGGAGCTACGTTCCGGACATGGAGCGCGCGCTGGAGAGCCTGACGGCGGATCCGGCTTCGGCTGCGGCGGCGGAGGAACTGTACCGGCTGGCGCATTCGGTGGGCGGAGCGAGCCGGATGGTCGGACTGTCCGCGGTAGGCGAGGCGGCCGGCGCGATCGAGTCGATGCTCGAAGAGACGGCGCAGTTGGGCAGCCCTTTCAATCCGGAGTACCTTCCGCTCCTGGCCGAAGGCATCGTGCAGATGAAAGCCGCCCTGGATGCAGCTCCGGCTGTCGAGCAGGAGGCGATTCCGCAGTTCGACGACCCCAAACTGGACAAGATCCCGGCTGATCTGTTGGCAGGGTTCCTTGAGGAGAGCGAGGAACATCTGCATGCCGCCGGCGAGGCTTTTCGAACGCTGGAATCGGCGGCGGACAAGAAGCCGCATCTGCGCGAAATCCGGCGCGGCATCCACACCATCAAGGGCGCGGCGGGCATGATCGGGCTGGAGACAGTCTCGAAACTCGCTCATCGCATGGAGGACCTGCTGGACCTTCTGTTCGAAGGCCGGGCGGAGTACTCGCAGGAGCGCCATGAACTGCTGGTGGCCACCTACGACACTCTGGCCGTGCTGGTGAAGCAGAAGGGGCGGGTCGGAAACCTCGGCGCGCACTTGAAGCAACTTTTCGACATCTACCGGACGGCTCTGAGCGCTGTTCCGCCGGACGAAGTCCCGGAGGCGCAACAGGCAGAGGCTGAGCCGGCGGACGCGTCTCCGCAGACCGAGACGGAGAGCAGCGATCCGGCGCAGACGGTCAGGGCGCCGCTCGACAAGCTGGACGAGCTCGTCCGCCTGGTGGGAGAGCTGTTCGTGAACCGGTCGGCGTTCGAACGGCATCTGGCGGCTTATGCGCGGGAGGTGGAGGAGCTGCATCTCAGCCTTCAGCGGGTGAAGCGGCTGGCAAGCCAGCTCGACACCGAACACGTGGCATTCCATCCCGGCTCGGTGAACCGGCCCAGCGAGGCCCACGGGATTCACCTGACACCGTTTGGAGCCGAGTTCGACTCGCTGGAATTCGACCGCTACACGCAACTCGATCTTCTGTCCCGGGAGTTGAACGAAACGACGAGCGACATCGCGACAGCAGCGCTCGGGCTGCGGCAAATGGTGGGCGCCTTCGACGGCTACATGAACACGCAGAGCCGGCTCACAAGCGAGTTGCAGGACAAGCTGGTCCGGCTCAGGATGGTGCCGCTGGACTCTCTGGCCAACCGCATGTACCGCACGGTGCGGTATGCGGCTCAGAAGTCCGGGAAAGTGGCCGAACTCACATTGAGCGGGCTGGAAGCGGAGCTCGACAAGATCGTCGTGGAGCAACTGGCCCAGGCGTTCGATCACTTGCTGCGCAACGCCGTGGATCACGGATTGGAGGACCTGGAAACGCGCCGGGCGCTCGGCAAGCCCGACCGCGGACAGATCCGCGTCGAGGCGAAGCAGGAAGGGACGCACGTCGTCATCCGGCTGAGCGATGACGGCCGCGGCTTCGATCCCGCCAAACTGCGCGCGGCGGCGGTTCGCCTCGGCTTCATGTCGGAGCCGCAGGCGGCGCAGGCCCAATTGGACAGGCTGATCGAGTTGATCTTCGAGCCCGGCTTCAGCACGGCGACGACGGTGAGCGAACTGAGCGGCCGCGGCGTTGGTCTTGACGTTGTGCGTTCGGCGGTCGAGTCTCTGAAGGGCACAATCAAGGCTTCATCGGAACCGGGGCTGGGAACAACCTTTGTCGTCCAACTGCCCACGACGCTGGCGATCACCAAGGTGCTGTTCGTGGAGGAACAGTCGGAAAGCTATGCCATTCCGCTGGCGGCCGTGACGCAAGTGGCCCGGGTCGATGCCGGTCAGGTGGAGCGTGTGGGCGAGTGCGCGATGATCCAGCTCGGGCCGTCGCTGCTTCCGATCGTCAGGCTGGGAGAAGCGGTTGAGGCGTTGCGCGGGGCGGACATCGTCGCCGAACGGCAGCCGCTGCTGGTCGTGCGCTCAGGCGGCGACGCCTATGCCCTGGCGGTGGACCGCATCCTCGGGGCGCGCGAGGTGATGGTGAAGCCCTTGACGGGCGTCGCCCGGAAAAGCGCGCTCGCGGTCGGCGCCACACTGCTCGGCGACGGCAGCGTGGTGTTGATTCTGAACCCGGCTTCGCTGGCCCCTGGACGGCGCGACGAAGCCGCTCCCCGCCACACCGCGCCCGCTCCGCCGGTTCGCCGCAACCTGAACGTCATGATCGTCGACGACAGCCTGAGCGTGCGGCGGGTTGTGGCGAACCTTGTCCGGCACCAGGGCTGGACCCCCATCCAAGCGAAGGACGGTCTCGAGGCGCTGGAGATGGTGCAAATGTCCGATCCGAAGCCGGATGTCATCCTGCTGGACATCGAAATGCCGCGAATGGACGGCTTCGAACTGACGGCGACGCTGCGAGCGCTGCCCGAGACTCGAACGACGCCGATCGTGATGCTCACTTCGCGCGCCGGAGACAAACATCGGAAGAAAGCCCTGGCTCTGGGCGCGAATCACTTCCTCGTCAAACCGTATCAGGACGAGACGCTGCTTTCGCTCATCCGGCTCTGCGCGAGCCATGGCCAGGGCGTGAGGGTGGCATAAGGAGGACTCGTGGGCGCAACCGATCGCGTTCAGATGCTGTGGTGCGAAACGAAGGGGCAGCCGTTTGCGGTTCTCGCCGACGAGATTGAGTCGGTGGAGCGGGACCGGCAGAATATGCTGCACCGGGTGCTCATCCGGCGGGGCAGCGAGGGCAGGATCCCTGTCGACCGCGTGGGCGGCGTGCGCGAAGTGCCGGGCGAAGAAGTGCTGCCGCTGCCCGAATCGCTCCCCTCGGGGTGCGGGCTGCGGGGGGTCGTGGATTGGGATGGCCGGAAGGTAGCGCTGGTCTCAAGCGAATTCCTCGCGCGAGGCTGCACAGTTCCTGTTCTCGCCCCGAGAACCGTGACACGCTCGGCAAGCCTGAACGCGGAGCCCGTGAGCGAGCCGCATCTGATGACGTTTTCGCTTGGCAGGATGCTGGACGGCACGCAGGTTGTCGCCGCTCTGCCCGTCGAGCAGATTCTCGAGGTCTGCGAGGCGCTCGAGTGGGTGCCCCTTGACGTCCCTGAAGGGCGGATGATGGGCCTCGTTCCATGGCGTGGAGTCACGGCGCCGCTCGTGGACCTGGCGCAGGTTTTCGACCTCGGCCCCGATCAGGAGAGAGGGAGGAGGATGCTCATCGCCCGCGGGACCACCCGGCCGCAGCCGGTGGCGCTTTGGGCGCCCGATCTACTCCAGAGAGTCAGCCCGACTCGAACGCGCGCGGCGGCGATGGTGGAGCCGCTGCTCTCGGGGGCGCCCCTGCGCGGCGTCTTCCACTGGCTCAACCGGCTGATGCTCGTCCCTGACCTGGATCAATTGAACTGAAGACGAAAGAAACAGCGTCAGCCTCCACTCGAACCTGAACATGGCAAGGCCCGGACCGCTCGATGGTCCGGGCCTGTTTTTCCTGGCCGCCGGCCGCGGTCACCGCCGCGGCGCCTCTCTCATCCCTCGCTGGCAGGAGCCTTTCCCGCCGCCATGGCCCTGGCGTTTCGGGCCGGCGCCGTCGCAAGTTCCATTGCCCCTGGGGCAACTGCCTTTGCCGGCGGTGAAAGTCGAGGCGGCCGTCCCGAACCGCCCGCGCATCCCTTGCGCGGAGGCAGGCAGGGTCAACAGCACGCAAACCATGAGTGCAACCGTCATGAGTCTCATTGCAGGTCTCCTCTCGCAAATCAGTTCCACGCCGGAGTCCCGTCGTCATTCCTCAGAACCACTTTCGCTCCGTCCTCGGTGGTCAGGGAAAGCGCGATGAGTTCGCCGGTGCAGGTGGCCGTGGCATAGCGGACGGTAAGGGTCATCCCGGTCTTGAGCTCGATGTCGGCAGCCAGCAGAATGCGCTCTGGTCCGATCTTGACGGTGACGGACTTGCCGCCCGCGACAACCGTGAGCTGAGGCTGCTGGATACCGGCGCCCTGGGTCACTGCGTCGACCGTGCCTTTGACCTCGGCAATCGTCGAGACGTCAATGCAGCCGGTTCCCTGACTCTGCCGGGGCGCGGCGGGGTTGCCGTTGGCATTGGCATTCGCCATTCCACCGCCGTTGCCGGGCATCGTCCAAAGCGGTACGCCCGCTTCGTTGCGCATCGTCAAGGTCACGCCCGCGGCCGTCTTCGCGATCGAAATGGCGTACAACGAAGGATCGCCAGCCTTCGCCGAGGGCGCTGCCAGCACGCTGACTTCATCGCCCGCGGCGAGTTCGAAGTCGTTCTCGAGCAGGAACCAGACAGGCGCGATCTTGATCGTCTTGCCGTCGAGCGTGATCGATGGATACTGCGCGCCGAAGGCGACCTGGACCGCGGTAATCTTGCCGCTGATGGTGGACGCGGCGGCCATGTTGATCAAGGCCTGGCCGGCGCCCGGCGCGGCGGGGTTCGGCCCTTTGGGGCCTTGAGCCAAAACAGGCCCGGCGAGCACGGCAGCCGCCGCGGCCACCTTCAACGTGCTCTGAATCAGCTTTCTCATGTGAATGTCTCCTTGCAGGATCTTGCGAACGCAATGAGTCCGTGCACCGGAGTTGCCAAGCCGCAGCCAATACCCAACTCTTTGATTTGATTGGGCTGGCGTGGCGCGCCCATGACGGCGGCCGCGCAGACGCTGCGCGGGTACGATGAGGAGATGCGCAGAATTTGGGAGGAGCGGTTCACGCCGTTCGTTTTTGACCTGGACGTGAGGGGGGAAGTCACGCCCGTGGCCCTTTGCCGCTTCTTCGGCGTGGCGGCAGGCCATCACGCCTCGGAACTCGGCGTCGGGGACGAGGTGCTGCGGGCTCAGGGTCTGGCGTGGATGCTGCACCGGCTGGAGGCGAGGTTCACGCGCACCGCCTCCGGCGAGCGCCCCCTGCTGGTCCGGACGTGGCCCAGTGACCGGACAAGCCGGCTGCGCGCCGAGAGAGATTTCACCATCGAAGACAGCTCGGGAAGAACAGTCGCGGAGGGCCTGTCCACATGGCTGTTGATTCAACTCGCGGCGAGGAAGCCGGCGAGGATGCCCAAGGAGGTCCTCGAATTCGCCGTCAAGGGAAAGGCGGCGCCATTTGCTCCGGGAGCTGACCCAGCCGCGGGGAAGCCGGCGGGCGAGCCGCGCTGGTCGGCGCCGGTTTCGTGG
>JACADU010000209.1 GCA_013388415.1 Bryobacteraceae bacterium | reverse complement strand
CCCATGCTCCGCCGCCCAGCGACGCCGGCGGCTCGCCGATGGCTGCCGGGCCGCCGCCGCAAGCCGCCACGAATCCCGCTGCGCAGAACAGAACGAACCGCCGCCTCATGACCCAAACATAACACCACGGTTCTGCCACATGACGGGCGTGATATAGCTTGAAACCGTGAAGCTCATTCTCAGTCAGGACGTTCCTTCCTCCGAACCGGCCGCCGCCCGATTTGCCGGCCAGCAGCTTCTCAAGAAACTCGAAGCCATCGACTCCAAGGCCCGCCGCCACGGCCTCGAGGCGCTCGACCCCGCCAGAAACGAATTGATCGGCATTGGCATGGAGGTCAGCCCCGAGGGGCGCGTCACCAAGAACAGCTACGGCGTTTTTCATCTCGCATGGCTCGCCGCCCGCCACCCGGAATGGATCCGGCAGGTCCGCGCCGAGGCCGCCGAAATCCGCGGGCGGTTCAAGGCTGCGCACAGAGTGGAACTGCGGAACGTCATCTGGGCCGGCATGGGCGGCTCGGCCGAAGACAAATCCATGTTTCTCCAAGGCGGCCTGCTCGATGGCGGGCCCGCGTTCTTCGTCCTCGACTCCACCGACCCGGCCAAGCTCAAGGCGATTCTGGCAGCGATCGCCCGCCGGCACCGGGGCCGCCTCGACCATGCGTTAAAGAGCACTCTCGTCGTGGGCATGGCCATGGGCATGACTTCCTACGAACCCGTCGTCAACCTCGAAAAACTCGCCCGGTTGTACGACCGGCACAGGATCGACAGCCGCCCCAATTTCCTCTACATGACACTGCCGGGGTCGCTGCTGGATCAATTTGCCTCGGCGCGCGGGTACCGGCGAGCCTAACTCCAACTCGACAACGGCAATTCCACGGCCGGCCGTCATAGCGGACCCTTGACTCGCGGAAGTCTTTACCCGCTGGCTTTCGCCGGCGCCGATCTGGAGGCGTGGGTTCAGGGCGCGCAACTCGACGAAAAGGACGTCCACACCGCGTGGTCGCTCGCAGCTTTCCTCCACCAGCAAGGGCGGGCGGGACGTGACAAAGTGACGCTCTTTCTTTCGCCTTCGCTCGCCTGCGCCGCATTGTGGACCAAGCAGGATTTCGAGGAGAGCCTCGGCAAATCCGAGGAACTCGGAGTCAAGATCGTCATCGGCGAGCGGCCCCATCCGGCCGACTACCGGCCCATGGGCGACCCCAGGCAGGACCGCCTGTTCATGATCGTCGAGCGCGCCGGAGAACCCGCCGTCGACCGCACCCGCCTGAGCTTTCTCAAGCGCGCCAAGTACCCCCTCGCCGCCGTCACGCTCGAGAAGAATGCGCCGCTCTCCCGCTACATGCAGTTCATCCATTACACCGTCTTTGGCCTCGGCTACCTGCGGCGGATGAACTTCGTCACTCAACCCGCGGTCGAGCTGTACAAGTCCATCACCAACCCGCTCTACCAGAACGCCGTGATTCAGGGTGGAATCGAGCGAACCCCCGAGTGGAAGCAGTTTGTGGAGTCGCCCCGGCAGATCAAGTGGCGCGGCGGGGTGACATTGCACTACGACCGTCTGCCCTGCGGCGTCAACCTCAACGACCGGGACGCCGCCTCCGCCTATGCCTCGCTGCTGACTCAGTTGCTGGACGCCGGCTCCATCGAATACGGCGAGCTCACCTTTTTCGGCGACACCCGCTACGACCCGCGCGGCAAGCGGCTCCGCCGAATTCTCGACCGCGCGGGGCAATCCGTCTTCCGTTCCCGTCTGAAGATCCCCGTTGATATTTACGAAGGCCCGGCCATGAACCACAGCTATCACGAGATGGTCATCGGGCACGGGCGCTGCCTCTCGACGGTCCTGCTCTCCCGCAAGCCCGAATCAATTCCCGAAGCTGGCTACACCGCCGATTACCACCGCGCGCAGTTCCTGGCCACTCAAATGGCCTACGAGCGCCGCTCGCGGCTCGTCGTCGCCATTTCCGTCAAAGATCTCGAATCCGCCTCTCTTGCCTCTCTCGAGGAGTTCTTCAAAGCCGTCGCCTCCCGCCTCCCCAAAGCCCGAATGTAAAGGTGCCTGTCACTTTTTTCGGGTTTGTTGGTGAGGGGAGGCGGCAGGCGAGGCGAATGTTACGATGAGCATCGTATGGCAAAGATCCGGCCCGCCTCGGGCCGAAAGGAAACCAAGGGCCCCAAGAACCCCCAGGCCATCTCCTGCATCGTCCTGCTGGTCCTCCTCTTCGGCTTGCTCGGTTTTGTGTTGTATCTCTCCATCGCGCGCGGCTAATCACCCCATTAAGGAGCCCCGATCATGAGGACTGACCTTCGCCGTCCCGACCAGTTGCGCCCCATCCGCATCTTCCCTGATTACCTGGCGACCGCCGAGGGTTCGGCGCTCATCGAAGTCGGCAACACTCGCGTTTTGTGCGCGGCGACGGTGGAGGATACGGTGCCGCCGTTCCTTCGCAACGCAGGCCGCGGCTGGGTCACGGCCGAATACTCCATGCTGCCCCGCGCGACCGTTGAGCGCACGCCGCGCGAAGTCAACCGCGGCAAGCCCTCCGGCCGCACTCAGGAGATCCAGCGGCTCATCGGCCGCTCGCTGCGCGCCGTCGTGGACATGGACGTTCTCGGCGAGAGAACGATCCTCGTCGATTGCGATGTCATCCAGGCCGACGGCGGCACGCGCACCGCATCGATCACCGGCGGCTACATCGCACTGGCCCTCGCGGTCAGGCGGCTCCTCGAGTTCAAGGTCCTCGAACGCACTCCTCTGCGCGACGCCGTCGCCGCCACCAGCGTCGGCGTCGTGCGCGGCGAGATCATGCTCGACCTCGCCTATGATGAAGACTCGCAAGCAGAAGTCGACATGAACGTCGTCATGACCGGCGCGGGCGAATTTGTCGAGCTGCAAGCAACCGGCGAGAAGTCGACCTTCAATGAAGCGAGACTCGTCGAGATGATCGCCTTCGCCAGGACCGGCCTGAACGAGCTTTTCGCCGCGCAGCGGGAGATCCTCGCCCGGTGAAACTCCGTTGCGCCACCACAAATCCCGGAAAGCTGCGCGAGTTCCGCCTCGCCTCCGGCGATCTGGAGATTGAGCCGGTTCCGAACCTTGCCGCCATTCCCGCACCCGAGGAGACCGGCGCGACCTTCGAGGAAAACGCCATTCTCAAAGCGGTCTACTACAGCCGGTTCACGCCCGACCCCGTTTTCGCCGACGACTCCGGGCTCGAAACCGACGCTCTCGGCGGCGCCCCCGGCGTTCTTTCCGCCCGCTTCGCTGGTCCCGCCGCGACCGACGACGACAACAACCGCCTGCTGCTCGAAAAGCTTGCCGGCGCCCGGACTCGCGCCGCCCGCTTCGTCTGCGTGACCGCTCTCGCGCAACAGGGCAAACTGATCGCCACGTTCCGCGGCGTGGTGGAAGGCACAATTGTCGAAGCCCCCCGTGGCGCCAACGGCTTCGGCTACGACCCGCTCTTCTATTACGCGCCGTTCGGCTGCACTTTCGGCGAAGCCGAGCGTGAGCGGAAGCTCGAGGTCAGCCACCGCGGGCAGGCGATTCGGGCGCTCGTCACTTACTGCCGCGGAGCCGCTTTCCGTTGAGCTTCCATTGCGACCAGCCGATCAGCGTCTTGGCGTCGGCGATCTCCCCCCGCTCGATCATCCGCGCCACCTCCGCAGGCCTGAACCAGCGGCACTCGATCCGCTCGTCGTCCATCGGCTGCTGCTCGCCCGCAGTCAGATCCTGCGCCAGCCAGATCGTCATCTTCTCGCCGAGAAAGCCGGGGCTTGGCCAGAACTCGATCATCTTCGTCCAACGCCTGGCGCGGTAGCCCGTCTCCTCCCTCAGTTCGCGCCTTGCGGCCTTCAATGGAGTCTCGCCCGGGTCCAGCCTGCCCGCGGGGAGTTCCCACAGGTACTTCCGCGCCGGCAGCCGGTACTGCCGCACGAGCAGGATTTTCCCGCTTTCGTCGACCGCCATCATCACCGCGCTGCCGGCGTGCTGCACGATCGCCCGCCGGATTTCGAAGCCGTCCGGGTCCACCGCGTGATCCATCGTCACCCGGAAGATGGGCGTCTTGAGGATCTCCTCGCTCGAGATCAGCTTCAGCATGCTCAGCTCCTCCTGATCGAACCTGCGAATTCCTGCGCGCCGCGCGTGTTCATGACGTCCGCCGCCCCCAAGCCCCCGCGCCGCGCCATCGTCACGCCGTACCGCATGTTGACGAGGTGCTTGAGATGATGAGCGTCTGTCGAGATCGTGAACTTCACGCCCAGCGCCTTGGCCCGCCTCAGCAGCGCTGCATGCAGATCCAGCCGCTCCGGGCTGGCATTGATCTCCATCCACACGCCGCGTCTGGCCGCCTCCTTCGCAATGGTGTCGAAGTCGTAGCTGTAGGCTTCTCGGTGCAACAGCACGCGGCCTGTCGGATGGCCCAGCGCCTTGACGGACGGGCTCTCCATCGCGCGCATCAGCCTCGCGGTCATCTCCGCGGTCTCGATGTTCATGTGGCTGTGGACGCTTGCGATGACGAAGTCCAGTTCCGCCAGCGCATCCTCGCTCAGGTCCATCCGGCCGTCGCGCAGGATGTCGCACTCGAGCCCCGAGAACACCCGGATGCCGCGCTGCTCCGCGTTGAAGGCGCGAACCTGCCGCGCGAAGTCCACAGCGCGGCGCTCGTCGAGTCCGTTCGCCATCGCCAGCGCCTTCGAGTGGTCCGTGACCGCGATGTACTCGTAGCCGAGCGCCATCGCGGCCTCGGCCATCTCTTCAAGCGTGGCCCTCCCGTCGCTCTCGCGGGTATGCATGTGGAGGTCGCCGCGCACGTCGCCCGGCTCAATGAGGGCAGGGAAACCACTCTTCTCGGCCATCTCGATCTCGCCCTGATTCTCGCGGAGTTCGGGAGGAATCCAGGCGAGTCCAAGGGCGGCGTAGATCTCCTCTTCCGCCGCGGCGGCCACCAGCGATTCGTCGCTCACCCTGAACAGGCCATACTCATTCAGCGTCAACCCCATTCTCTGCGCCCGCTGCCGGAGCTGAACGTTGTGCTCCTTGCTTCCGGTGAAGTACTGAAGCGCTGCGCCGAAACTGGCCTCCGGCACCGCCCGCACATCCACCTGAAGACCCTCCAGGCCGAACCGCGCGCTGGCCTTGTTCACTCCGTGGCCAAGGACGTCATGCACGCGAGGATGCTTCACGAACGCTTCCAGCGCCGCTTCCGCGCCCTCCCCCGTCACCAGCAGATCGAGGTCGCCCACCGTTTCTTTGCCCCGCCGCAGACTCCCAGCCGGAGTCACCCGCCGGACTCCGTCCACCGCCGCCAGGTGCGTGCTCAGCTCCTCGGCGGCGCTCGCCGCGAAATTCAGCAGGAACCGGCCCGCCGACTGCCGGTAGAGCTGAATCCCGCGCAGGATCTTCTCCTCGAGCTTGGCGCCCATCCGCGGCAGCTCCCTGATCTTCTGCTCGCGGCAGAGCCGCTCCAACTCCTCGAGAGTGCTGACGCGGAAGTGGTCCCACAGCGCCCGGATGCTCTTCGGTCCCAGACCTTGAATCCGCAGCATCTCAAGCGCCGTTGGCGGATATCGCTCCAACATCTCTTCCCGCCGGGCGAATGTCCCCCGCGCAAGGATCTCCTCGATCGCTCCGGCGATCCCCTTCCCGATGCCCCCAATGTCGGTGAGCTTACGCGATGGATCCTTCGCGATCGCTTGCAGACTCTCTCCGTAGCCCTCGATCACGCTCGCCGCATTCCGATAGCTCCGGATCCGGAACGCGTCCTCCTGCGCGATCTCCATCAGGTCGGCGGTTTCCGAGAGCAGCCGCGCAATCTCAATGTTGTCCATGGCCCAGTCTCCGCGTGCCCGGATTCCCGCACACCGGATTCCCGTCCGGAGGGCACTCGCACCCGCCGTGCGGCTCCACGTGCACCAGCACGTCCGCCACCCACGGCAGATCCGCCTTCACCTTGTTGCGCACCTCTTCCGCGATGCAGTGGGAAGCGCGCACGGTCATTTCAGGGGCGACTTCAAGGTGCAGGTCGACGTGATACCTCAGCCCGGTTTTCCGCGCGAAGCACTTTTCGACATCCATCGCCCCGGACACCCCGAGGGCGGATTTCCTGATCCTCCGCATCGTCTCATCGTCGGGCATTGTGTCAATGAGGGACAGCGAGGTCTCGCGCACCACGTTGAAGCCCAGGAACACGACGATCGCGCCGACCGCCGCGCCGCCCCAATGGTCCGCCGCGATAAACCGCGCCGGGTCAGCCAGAGTCAGCCCCACCGCCACCAGCGCTACGCTGCCCGAGAGGATGTCGACGGCGTCGTTCCAGGCGTCCGCGACCAGCGCCGAGCTTCCAATCTTCCGGCCCGCTTTGAACTTCCATACCGACATCCCTGACTTCGCCAGCACGCTCGCCAGCAACGGCCACACCGCATAGCTCGCCGGGGGCGCATGCGCCCGACCGGCTCCAGCCAGCGATCGTCCGATAATGGCCATCCCGATTACGACCAGGCCGACTCCAACACCGAGTCCCGCCAGAGTCTCCACCCGCCCGTGACCGTAAGGATGGTTCTGGTCCGCCGGCTTCGATGCCAGCCAGAGACCCACCCAGATCAGACCGCTTGCCACCACGTCGCCCGCGCTCTCAATTCCGTCCGCGACGACTGCCGCCGAACCGGCCAGAAGCCCCACCACCAGCTTTATCAGCGCCAGCGATCCGCTTACGCCCATACTGATGAGGCTGATTCGTTTTCCGAGCGCTTCTGAAGTGGTCACATCCAAATCGAATGTAGCAGACGCCGGACTGCTTCGCCCGCTCGTAGCATGACGGATTTGTGAAATTTCATGAATCCTCACTGAATGAAGCACTTGCCGATCAGGCCTTCTCGGGATTAGACTCAGGGGGCGGGTGTTGAAACCCTTATGCAATTTGTGTGAGCGGACTCAGCTCCCCGCGCTTGGCCCGGTCCACCGCCGCCCAACCGTGGTGCGGCCAGGCTCTTAGACACTCGGATCTTATTGATTGCAGGGAGAAAAGGAGGGGCGTCAGGCAATGGACGATATCAGAAAAGCCCCCGCGGTTCCCAAGCGGCCCGCCGAGAAACAAGCCCAGAACATTCAGGAGGCCTTCCTCAACAACGCCCGGAAAGAGAAGATCTTCCTGACCATTTACCTGATGAGCGGCGTCAAACTGTCAGGCAGAATCAAGAGCTTCGACAAGTACAGCGTCATCCTGGAAACAAACAACCAGGAACAGCTCATCTTCAAACACGCGATTTCGACGGTGGTTGTCTCCAAGCCCGCCCACCTTGGCGCCCCGCCGCAGCACGCGGGCGTCCAGGCGGCTTCAGCCGCTGCCGCGCCATCGGAGAACAACGAAAGCTGAGCCTCCAGTCCAACCAACCCGCCTCAGAGCGGGCTCTCCTGATCAGGGTTCATTTGAGCGGACGTCAAACGGCGGGCGCGGTGCGTGAATCGCTGGAAACGGCCGAGGAGTCCCTCAACGAGCTTGCGGTTCTTGCCGAAAGCGCGGGCGCCTGTGTCGTCGAAAAGGTGCTTCAATCCCGCCCGGCGTTCGACCAGGCGACGCTCATCGGCTCGGGGAAGCTCGACGAACTGAAACCGCTCGTCAAGGCGCTGGAGGTCAACCTCGTGCTCTTCGACCACGAACTCGGCGTAACGCAGCAGCGCAACCTCGAGAAGCACTTCGACGTCAAGGTCCTCGACCGCACCCAGTTGATCCTGGACATCTTCGCGCGGCGCGCCAGGACCCGCGAAGGGCAACTTCAGGTGGAATTGGCGCAGCTCAAGTACCTGCTTCCCCGCCTGACCGGCCGGGGCGCGGCGATGAGCCGCCTTGGCGGCGGCATCGGCACGCGAGGGCCCGGCGAAACCAAGCTCGAAACCGATCGCCGCCGCATCCACCACCGCATCAAGAAGATTGAGCGCGATCTTGCCGCTGTGCGCGGCTCGCGTGGCGTCCAGCGCCGTCTGCGCCAGGCCGTCCCCCTCATGACGCTGGCGCTGGTCGGCTACACAAATGCCGGAAAATCGACGCTGTTCAACCGCCTCACCGGTTCCGGCGTTCTCGCCGACGCCCGCATGTTCGCCACCCTCGACCCCACGGTCCGGCAACTCGTTCTTCCCTCCCGGCGGAAGGTGCTGCTGAGCGACACCGTCGGCTTCATCCGAAATCTCCCCACGACACTCGTGGAGGCGTTCCGAGCCACGCTCGAGGAGGTCGTCGAGAGCCGCCTGCTCATCCATGTCGTCGATGCATCCGCTCCCGCCGCCGCCGAGCATTGCGCCCACGTCCGCCAGGTGCTGGCCGAGATTGGCGCCGAGTCGACGCCCCAGATACTCGTCCTGAACAAGTCAGACTGCCTGCCTGCCGACTCCGCCTATCGCGATGCTCTCGCCCGCCGCCTTTCCGGCGAATCCGGCGGCTGTCCCGCGGCTTGGGTTTCCGCCCGCACGGGCGAGCATCTTGAAGCGCTGCTCGCGCTCATCGATTCGAACCTGCCCGAAGATCCCGTCGTGGACGCGCGTTTCCTTCTGCCTCTGAGCGAATACGCCGCCCTCGACTTGCTCCACTCCTGCGGCCGTGTCCTCGAGGAGAAGTTCACTGAATCCGGCTGCGAGATCCACGCCGAAGTGCCGGAGTCGATTCTCCGCCGCCTGGCTGCCTACGTATCGCCGGCCACTGCATAGTGTGAAAAAGCTGTGGGAATCCTGTTGGAGATTCCAGCACCGCCCTAAGCCGCATCCATTGTTGGCTTTACGCGCCCATTGGATTATCTTGGAGGGGGGCCGATGAATCTTCCCAACCTCCTGACGCTGCTCCGGATCTTCTTCGTGCCGCTGCTGGTGGCCGTGCTCGTCCAGGAAGACCGCCACTGGGCGGCGTTCCTTGGCTTGTCCTGGCCGAACGACCTGGTCGCTCTTGCCATCTTCATGGCTGCTGCATTGACCGACCTCGTCGACGGCTACCTCGCGCGCCGCTGGAACCAGATCACCACTGTAGGCATGCTGCTCGACCCCATCGCCGACAAACTCCTCATCAGCGCCGCCCTGATTTCGCTGGTCCAGGTCCACCGCGTGCCGGGCTGGATGGCGGTGCTGATCATCGGCCGCGAGTTCGCCGTCTCCGGACTCCGCAGCATCGCCGCCGGCGAGGGCTACACCATCAAGGCGAGCGAACTCGGCAAGTCAAAGATGGTCACGCAGGTCATCGCCGTCGCCCTCATCCTGCTCTCCGGTCAGTTTCCTCTCCTGCTGGCGCCGGCTGAAGCCGCGCTTTGGGGCACCATGCTGTTCGCGCTCGTCTCCGCCGCCGACTACTTCCTGAAGTTCTGGCGGCAGGTCGATGAGCGGATCAAAGAACGCCGCCGCATCGAGCTCCTGCGGCTCGAAACTGAACGCCAGCGCGCCGCCATGCTCGCCGCCAAGCGTGAGCGAGCCATGAAGCCCTGAGGCCTATCGCGTGCTTCCAATTCCGCCGATCCCCCGGGCATGGAGACCACCGTCCACCTGCCGCCGCCCGGGGATCCTCCTGATCCGCCACCCCGCCGCAAGTCCAACGTGCTGCTCGCCGCGCTCCCGGCGTTTCTGGTGACTGCTTTCATGTCGATTTGGTCTCTCCTCCGGTTCGCCGGGGTTGAGCCCGCATCGGGTATCGTTCCGCGGTCTGAGTCCCGCGCTGCTGCCTGCGCTCAGGTTTACGGCGTCACTCTTTACAACAGCGAGTACTACGTGCGGGAATCGAGCCCGGGCTCCGGATTCGCCTCGTCCAAAGCGCCTCGCGAACTCTCCACCGTGATCTCCGGCATGGTCGAAAACACCTGCGACGAGCCGTTGAACAGCGTCAGGATCAAGCTCAGCGTGCGCGACGTCTCCGGAGCGCGCGGCTCAGGCGAGGTCACCGTCGGCAAAATCGGCCCCCGCCAGGCCAAGCCGTTCGAACGCGCCTGGATCGGCCAGATCACCGGTTACGAGATCGTTCGCCTGGAGTGATGCTGCGAAGGGCTCATTGATTCGGCTTCGCCGCTTCAGGCGCCGGCGGCTTGACAATCACCTCCGCACCCGTCGCGCTGAATTCCACTGTTCGCACCTGCCCCTTTGGACCCGGCGCGGGCATCGGCAGTCCGTTGTAGATCAATTCCACGCCACCGGCATTGCCAAACAGCACGCGCAGCTTGCCCTCGCTCGAAAATGACCTCGTCTCGCCAACCGGGATCACGTTCGAGTAGATCACCTTGCCGGCGTCTCTGACCTGCACCCAGACCTGATCTGTCGCCCTGATGGTGAGCGACACCGCAGGTTTGGCCCCAGCCGGCTGCGGCGGCGCTGCCGGATGCGCGGCGGCGGGCTTGGGTTGCTCCGCAGTCACCGGGGGGCCAGCCGGCGTGGGCGCCGCACCGCTTCCGGGCGCCGGCGCGGCTTGTTGCTCGCTCTGCGGCTCCGTTACCGGCGGCGTCTGTGCCGCCTGAACCGGTTCCGGCTTCTTCTCCGGCGCCGGCGCCTGAACCGCAGGAGGCTCCGGCGCGTGGGTCACCGCCGTTGTCCCGAACCATGTCTTCCAACTCATCGAGACGCTGTAGACCAGCGAACAGACCAGCACGACCAGCACCAGACCGCCAATTCTCAGCAACCACCGCCGGGTCTCTTCCCCCTGATTCGTCACGCCGGTCGGCAGCGGCGGCACGTCCACGGGCCGCTCGGGGAGAGAAGTCGGCTGTGAGGCAAGCGACATCTGCTCGTCCAGCAGATGCCGTTCCAAATCCCGTTCGTATTCGGATTCCGGCAGCTCCAGCAGCCTCGCGTATTGCCTCACAAAGCTGCGGTAGAAGAATCCCCCCGGCAGCGACCCCGTATCGTCACGTTCTATAGCCTCAAAGTACTGGGCCTGAATCTTGGTCTGCGCGGCGACGCTGGCGATCGTCCAACCGCGTTTCTCCCGCTCTTCTCTCAGTCGCTGGCCTAGTGTCGGCATGTGACGGTGACGTTGAATGGTATGATACAACACGTTGCGCGAACAGGGCTTTCCAGGCGGTCCCGGCTTCGTCACGGTTGTCGTCGTCAACTGGAACCGGCGCCCGCTCCTGGAAGCTTGCCTGGCGAGCCTGGCCCGGCCCCAGGGAGTACTATTCGAGGTCATCGTCGTGGACAACGGCTCCACCGACGGCTCGCCGGAATGGATCGCCTCCACCTCATTTCCGTTCCCCCTCCGCCTGATCCGGAACGCTTCCAACCTGGGTTTCTGCGCCGCGAACAACCAGGGCATCGACGCCGCCCGCGGCGAGTTCGTCGCGCTGCTGAACAACGACGCAGAGGCCGATCCCTTCTGGCTCGCCCATCTCGTCTCCGCCTTTGACGATCCCCGCGTGGGCATGGCCGCCTCCAAGATCCTTGTCTGGGAAGCCCCCGAGATCATCGACAAAGCCGGCCACCTCATCTGGCTGGACGGCCAGAACCGCGGCCGCGGCCACGGCCAGCGCGACCACGGCCAGTTCGACCTCCGCGAAGAGGTCCTGTGGCCCGACGGCTGCGCTTGCATGCTGCGCCGCTCCATGTTGCTCGAAACCGGCGGCTTCGACGAAGACTTCTTTGCCTACGCCGACGACGCCGAACTCGGTCTCCGCTGCCGGATCCTGGGCTGGCGGGCCATTTATGTCCCCGAAGCCCGCGTTTTGCACCATCGCGGCGCCACTCTTGGCCAGCTCAACCCGCAACGCGTCATGCTCATCGAGCGCAACCGCCTGCTCCTGGCGGTTAAACTGTTTCCTGGTGCCCTTCTTTGGCTGAACGGACTTTTCTTCCTCGCGCGCGTGACCGGCACGGCCCTGGCGGCCTTGCTGAATCGCGGGGAGTTGAGCCGCTTCACAACGCCGAAAGCCAAAGCAACGCTGCTCGTGGCGTTCCTCAAGGGCCAGATCCAGGCGTTTCGCCTGTTCCCGAAGATGTGGCGGAAACGGCGCGCGATCCTGGCGCGCCGGGTCCTGAGTCCGCCGGAAACGCGCCGCCTCCTCATGCGCTACCGGATTTCGCTGAAGGAAATCAGCGCCCGGACAGTCGAGAACCGCTGACCTCCGATGGCGCGCCGGAGGATGCCGAGGACGCCTGCCCGGCGTGCGGCTGCGCATCGAGGCTCACCTTGTGCCAGGGTTCCGACCGTCTTTATGGCACGACCAGCGAAACCTTCTCTGTCGTCGAGTGCCGCGAGTGCCGCCTCATCCGCCTCTACCCGTGGCCCAGCCCGCAGGAAATCAAGGACTACTACCCCGAGCACTACTGGTTCGATCCCTCAGCCGGCCACGCCGACCAGCTCGCCGACGCCTGGCGCCGCTTCGTTCTTCGCGATCACGTCAGTTTCGTCCGCCGCGCCATCGAAGATTCGGGTCTCGACGGCCCCGTTCTCGACGTCGGCTGCGGCGGCGGCCTCTTCCTTCGCGAACTCCACCTGCCGCCGGGCCGCGTCTTCGGCCTGGACTTCTCGATCGACGCCGCACGCATCGCATGGTCGACCAACGGCGTCCCGGTCGCCTGCGGCGCGCTGCCTCGCTCGCCCTTCCGCCGCGGCGCTTTTTCCGCCATCACCATGTTCCACGTCCTGGAGCACCTCTACGACCCCGCTGCCTATCTCGAAGCGGCGCACCGCCTCCTTGCTCCCGGCGGCCGCCTCGTCGTTCAGGTCCCGAATGCCGCCTGCTGGCAGTTTCTTCTCTTCGGCGAAGCCTGGAACGGCCTCGATATCCCGCGCCACCTGATTGATTTCAAGGAACAGGACCTCGTCAATCTCCTCGAGTACTCCGGCTTCGAGGTCCTCCGCCGGAAGCACTTCTCCCTGCGGGACAACCCCGCCGGGCTCGCCTCCACGCTCGCTCCGCAGCTCGACCCCATGGCCCGGCGCATCAGGCGCATCAACGAGTCCGGCCGCCTCCGCCTCTTCAAGGATCTGACTTACCTGGCCCTGGTCCTGGCCTCCATTCCCTTCACGCTGCTTGAAGCCGCGTGCCGCGCCGGCTCCACGATCATGCTGGAGGCCAAACCGCGCGCATGACCTACTCCACCGCGCGCCGGCTCCTGCCGCCACCTCTGCTGCGCTATGTCTACCACTTCGAAACCTCCATCGAGCAGGCCGTCCGCGGTTTCTCCGCGGCTCTTCCGGATGGTTCCCGAATCCTCGACGCCGGCGCGGGCGAAACCCAGTACAAGCGCTTCTTCTCGCGCCACCGTTACATCGCCGTCGACCTCGCCATCGGCGACGCCTCATGGAACTACTCCTCGATTGACGCCCTCGCCGACCTCGCGCGGCTACCCTTCCGCGACTTCTCTTTTGACGCCGCGCTGAACATCGTCACCCTCGAGCACCTTTCCGACCCCGCCGGCGCGCTCTTGGAAATCGCCCGCGTCCTCCGCGCTGATGCGCCGCTCCTGCTTGTGGCCCCTCACGAATGGGAAGTGCATCAGGCGCCTCACGACTACTTCCGCTACACCCGCCATGGCCTTGAACATCTCCTCCGCAACGCCGGCTTCTCGAATCTGGAAATCGTTCCCATCGGTGGCTTCTGGCGGCTCCTCGCCCGGCGGCTTCTGAACGCCGTCCAACTCTCCCCTCTTCTCTTGAAGCCATTTACGCTCCTGATCTTCGGCCCATTGGCATTGCTGGCCGCCGCGCTCGACCCGCTGGACGCCCGCCGCGACTTTACACTGGGGTATCGATGTCTCGCGCGAAAAGCCTGATCCTTGCCGCACTCCTCGCTCCCGTCCTTTGGGCGGCGGACTTCTCAGGCCAGTCGGCCTACGATTTCACTGCCAAGACGGTGGCCTTCGGTCCTCGCCCGCCGGGCTCGCCCGCATCCCGGAAGCTCTCCGCCTGGCTGGTCACCACCCTCAAATCCTTCGGCTATCAGGTCATCGAGGACCGCTTCACCGCAAAGACGCCTCGCGGCCCCGTCCCCATGGTGAACATCATCGCGAAGAAACCCGGAAAGCCCGGCGCGCGCGCCCTTGCCGTCAGCGGCCACTACGACACCAAGGTCTTCCCGTTCACCTTTGCCGGCGCAAACGACGCAGGCTCATCCACGGGAGCCGTCCTCGAGCTCGCGCGCTGTCTCAAAGGTACGCCCACGGCAAAGGACATCTACTTCATCTTTCATGACGGCGAAGAGGCCTATGGCGAGTGGTCCGCGAGCGACTCGCTCTACGGCTCCCGCAACCTCTCCGCGCGCTGGCGGAAAGACGGCACTCTCGCCCGCCTGGACGCCCTCATCAACCTCGACATGATCGGCGACAAGGACCTTCACATTGTCGAGGAAGAGTATTCATCCGAGGTCCTTCGCCGTTTGCTCTGGGATGTGGCCGCGCGCAAAGGCTACCAACGCCATTTCGACGGCGGCAGGTTTGCCGTCGAAGACGACCACGTGCCATACCTGCGCCTCGGCGTCCGCGCCCTGAATCTCATCGATTTTTCCTTCGGCCCCAACCACTCCTGGTGGCACACCCCCCAGGACACCATGGACAAACTCTCCCCCCAGAGCTTCCAGATTGTCGGTTCTGTCGTCGCTGAGACGATTCTCGTCCTCGACCGTCAATAGGTCAAAGGAGGGTCCGCCATGCTGCCCCTCACGGCGCTGTTCTTTCTCCTGGCCGGAGACTTCAAACAGTTCCTCTCGGAGCTGAAACGCAGCCCGCCGTGCAGCGCGTTCCCGCTCAACTTCCCGGTCGAACGTCCGCCCGTCTGGAGCGAACATTACGGCCCGCGGCTGATCAACGAGCGCGTCATCCAGCTTGCTCCCGGCGTCGCGGTCATCTCTGGCGATGTCGTCGAAGTTGGCCCACCCTTCGGCTTCCGCCGCCGCCCGGTCCGGATCATTGCGGTTCTCCACCACCGCTCCTGGTCCATCCATACAGCCGATTGCGGCCCCGAGCCCTCGCCGTTCGCCATTTCGCGGCTTGCCCAATGACGGCGGCGAGATCGCTTACGCCTGGCCCAGTTTCCTGCACTCCGACGAACAGTAATAGACGGGTTCGGCCCCTCCTGCCTCTTTCAGCGCCAGCGCCTCGCTGACATAGACCCCGCAATGCCCGCACTTCCGCAAGACGCCGCTGGTGGGAACAGCCTCCGCCTGCGCCCGGCTCGGACCCCTGGCGCCCTGCTGCCCGCGCCCCTGCGCCATTGTCTTCCCCCCACCCGTCAGCGCCGCCCAGATCATCCGGATCGCCCGCAGCGCAAACACCACGATGATCGTGACGATGATGATCCGCAGTATCCTTCCCATTCGAATCCTCTCTTCACAACATACGAGAATGGCGCGCCGGAGTTTCCTCCCTGCGCGCCATTACGAGCGGATGGGTCCTTTGTGCTATTTTTTGCCCTTTTTCGCCGGCGCCTTCTTGGCGTCCGGATTCACGTACTTCGTCTCGATCGTGCCCGTAATCACGGTCAGCAGGCTCTTGGCTGCTTCGGCGTTCGGTCCTGTCGGATCCAGTTCCAGGTATTTCTCCAGCGCCGCCTGCATCCCCTCGGGCGCGATCGGTTTGCCGTCCGGGGTCATTGTCAGCTTCCCGCTGAGCGCGCTGCCCAATTGGAACCAAGCCGGCGCATACTTGGGATCCAGTTCCACCGCCTTCTTGAACGCCGTAATCGCCGGATCCGTCTGGCCCGTATTGATGTTCACCGCGCCCAGGTTGAAAAAGTACTTGCCGCCGCCTGGAGGATCGAGTTGGGCGGCCTTTTCAAGCTCGGCCTGCGCTTCGGCGAACTTCTTCTGCTTTGCCAGCACCAAGCCGTAGTTGTTGTGCAGCCCGGCGTCGGCCGGCAGGAGTTCCAGCGACTTCAGATAGTGGTCCGCCGCAAGCTGTAGCGTCGCGTCCCTTTCGGCGCCGGTCTTTGAGTTTGCAAACTGGTCGTAAGCCTGCGCAAGCTGAATCCACACCGCTGCCTGCTTGGGGTCCAGTTCGCCCGCCTTCTTGAAGTTGTCAATCGCCGTTGGATAGTCCTTCACCTGCATCGCCGCCATGCCGGCGTTGTATGCGTCGTTCAGCGCCTTGTTCTTCGCCATCTGCGCCGAACGCTCCTTTATGGCCTTCTCCATCGCCGCCTTTTGCTCCGGCGTCATGTCGCGCGCCAGCTCCTGCGTCACCTGGCCCGTCTGCATCGCCGCTTCCTGAGCCTTCTGCTTCGCGATGATCTTCTTCAGGTCGCAGAAGTCCTTCAACTCAACCGGGTCGCCCATCTGGCTGCGCACGCCGTTCAACTGGTCGGCCACCCGCCCGTTCACTTCGCAGGTGATCGAGAATTGTCCCGGCACCGGCATCCCGCTGTAGATCCAGTCGCCCTTCTTGTTCGTCTTCGTCTGCCAGTTGCCCTTGATGTCCTTGCGCTCAATTTTGATGACGACGTTCTGCACGCCCTTGCCATCTTCGCCGACCACCTTGCCCATGAACGTGCCCATCTGGCCGAAGGCGAAAGCGCCGGTCAGCACCGTCAACGCCGTTGTCCATGCGACTCTACGCAGCATACAGAAAGAGACCTCCAACTCTGATTGCCAATCTTCACTTCCAGGGTACAACAAAAGATCAAAAGATCCGACTCTCACGCGGCCGAAAAGGTTACGGCATGAATTGGCAAAGATACCGCGCCGATTGCACCAGCGCCGCCTTCCGCGCCTCAAGTTCACCCTCGTAAGCCCGGTCCTCCACTTCGATGCAGATGGGGCCGTCATACACTTCGCAGAGCGTCCCCATGAACGCCGCCCAGTCGACGTCGCCCAGCCCCGGCAGCTTAGGCGTATGATACTGAAGCGGATACGCCAGAAGGCCGACTTCGTTCAGCCTTCCCCGGTCCACCCGCGCGTCCTTGGCGTGCATGTGGAAGAGCCTGTCCTTGAACTCCCGCAGTACCCCCACGTAATCCATCTGCTGCCACACGAAATGCGAAGGATCGAAGTTCAAACCGAAGTTGTTCGACGGGATATCGCTGAACATCCGCCGCCAGATGGCCGGGCTCGTCGCCAGATTCTTCCCTCCGGGCCACTCGTCCCGCGTGAACGACATCGGGCAGTTCTCGATCCCGATCTTCACCCCGTTGTCCTCGGCGAACTTGATCAGCGGCTTCCACGTCTTCAGGAACCGCGGCCAATTCTCGTCGACGCTCTTCACCGGGTCGCGCCCCACGAACGTGTTGACCACGCCCACGCCGAGGAGCGAAGCCGCCTTGATCACCTTCTTCAGGTGCTCCACATACGTTCGTGCCTCCGCCGCGTCCGGCGCGAGCGGGTTCGGATAATAGCCCAGCCCGCTGATGTCGACCCCTGTCTCCTCGACCAGATCCTTCACCCGCGCCACATCGCCTTTCTTGAACGAGCCGCAGTCGATGTGCGTGACGCCCGCATACCGCCGCTCGGCCTTGCCCACCGGCCAGCACATCAGCTCGACGCAGTCGAAGCCTTCATCCCCGGCAAACCGCAGCACTTCCTCCAGGCTCAACTCCGGCAGGATCGCGCTCACGAATCCTAGTTGCAGCATGATTCCGTTTCTCCTCTAATAGCCGGCCGGCGCAGCCGCGCCCTTGAAGTTGATCAGCTCCAGCCCCAAACGCCCCCGCGCGTCGTCGAGCATCGTTGCCGTCCGCGTCGCCCCGCAGCGCGTCACCCCGAGCGCCCGCACCCGCAACAGCGCATCGAGATCCCGAATTCCCCCCGCCGCCTTCACCTGCACATGCGGGGGCGAGTGTTTCCTCATCAGCTTCAGATCTTCGTCCGTAGCGCCCGACGGCGCGTACCCCGTTGAGGTCTTTACCCAGTCCGCGCCGACCTCGGCGCAGATCTCGCACAGCCTGATCTTGTGCTCGTCCTTCAGATATGCGTTTTCGAAAATGACTTTCACCTTCTGCCCCGCGGCATGCGTCTCCTCCACCACCGCCCGGATGTCGTCCCGCACATAGCTCCAATTCTCCGACAGGACCTGGCTGATGTTCACCACCATGTCGAGCTCTTCGCCGCCATCGGCCAGTGCCTGCCGTGTCTCCGCCAGCTTGATCGCCGTCGTGTGCCCGCCGTGCGGAAACCCGATCGTCGTCGACGCCTTCACGTTCGACCCCTTGAGTCTATCGGCGCACATCTTCAGCGCATAGGGCAAAATGCACACGCTAGCCGTATCGTAGGCGAGCGCCAGCGCTATCCCGTGCTCGAGGTCCGCCATCGTCAACGTGGGATTTAGCAGCGAATGATCGATCATCTTCGCCACATCGAGGTATGAGTAGTTCAGTGACATCGCCTTTTACTTTATACCCAGGGCCCCGGCCAGTTGATTCTGTTCCCCCGCTTTCTGACGCGCACGTTTCCGGGCCGCGACCGCCGGTTCGGCGCCGGCTGTGACCTGGT
>JACADU010000098.1 GCA_013388415.1 Bryobacteraceae bacterium | reverse complement strand
GCATGCCGTAGTAGGCCTCCGGCGAGCCAAGGCCGTAGATACAGGACACGCTGGAGACAATGATGACGTCCCGCCGCTCGAACAGCGACCGCGTCGCCGACAGGCGCATGCGGTCGATCTCGTCGTTGATGGTGGCTTCCTTCTCGATGTAAGTGTCGGAGGCGGCGATGTATGCCTCGGGCTGGTAGTAGTCGTAGTAGCTGACGAAGTACTCAACCGCGTTGTGAGGGAAGAAGGATTTGAATTCCTGGTAGAGCTGAGCGGCCAGGATCTTGTTGTGGGCGAGGATGAGCGCGGGGCGTTCGGTCAATTGAATGACCTTGGCCATGGTGAAAGTCTTGCCGGAGCCAGTGACGCCAAGCAGAACCTGATGCTGTTCGCCGTCGAGGACGCCGCGGACGAGCTGTTCGATGGCCTGCGGCTGGTCGCCGCGCGGCTGGTAGTCGATGCCGAGCTTGTAGCTCACGAGGGTTAGTGTAGCGAGCCCCGCCGGGAGGGAATCCACTTTGAGTTCCGGGCGCCCGCGCTTAACGCCGCGACTCTGAAAAGGCGCCGGGGGTGTTTTCGGGTTGGGAGAAGCGGGCGCGCCAGCGGGCGAGACCTGAACGAATCCAGCGCAAAAGGCGGGAGAAGAGCCAGATGAAAGTGATGAGGAAGATGAGGATCAAACCGAGGACGATGAGGGGGTGGGTGGCCGTGAGCAGAAGGATGGCGGGAGCGGTAAAATCGCCAAGCAGCGATAGGCCCCAGTTGGAGAAGGGCTCGGGGCTCTGGTTGACGGCGAGGCGGGTGGCGGCTTTGGTGGTGTGGGCGGACAGGGCGACGCCGCCACAGAGGAGGACGAGCATCCACTTGGTGAGAGGGTCGAGGGTGGCGAAGGCGGTGGAGGCGAGGACGGCGGCTCCGGCGGGGCGGATGACGGTGTGGATGGCGTCCCAGATGCTGTCGACCCAGGGGATTTTGTCGCTGATGAACTCGATGACATAGGCTAAGCCCGCGCCGGCCAGGACGAGAGGGTGAGCGAGGATTTCGAGCTCGCGCATGGCCTCGGGCAGTTGGAGGAGCTGGAACCTAAGCGCCAGCCCGAGACCGAGGATGGTGGCGTAGAGGCGGAGCCCGGCGGCGAAGCCGAGGCCCATTGTCGTTGCGAGAGTAGTCAGTGCGTCCACGGCGGAATCCGACAATAGGATACGCAGAATAAGCGCCCGGGGTTCCGAAGATCGGCGGGCGGGGCTCATTGGATGCTCCGCCTGCCCGGCAGGGCGAGGAGGGCTGCTCCGGTTTTTGCAATGCCGTTGGCGTCAGGGCGTGCCTGAGGAATGAGGCAGGCGCCCATTCATTGCGATAAAACATCAGCATGCTGAGAAGAGAGTTTGTGAAGACCCTGGCTGCGGGAGCGGCGGCGCCGGCGGCAGAGCGGCCGAACTTCATCGTGATTTACACAGACGATCAAGGGTATGGCGACGCCGGCTGCTACGGGGCGCGCGACATGAAGACTCCGCACATCGACAGGCTTGCGGCGGGTGGAGCGCGGTTCACCGACTGGCACTCGAATTCGCCGGTGTGCTCGCCGTCGCGGGCGAGTCTGTTGACGGGCAAGTACCCGCACAAGGCGTACGTCCCGCAGATCCTGTTTTCAAGACCGGGTTTCGACGTGCCGGGGTTGAGGAAAGGAGAGCGAACGCTGCCAGCCGAGTTGAAGAAACTCGGTTACCGGACGGCGGCGTTCGGCAAGTGGCATCTGGGGTCGGCGGCGGAATCGCGGCCGATGGCGCAGGGTTTCGACGAGTGGTTCGGGTTCTACTCGGGGTGGACGGATTACTATTCACACCGCTACTACACGCTGGGCGGCGTGCCGGTCTTTCACGATCTGTGGAGGAACGGGAAGGAGGAGTTCCGGGACGCGGAGTATCAGACAGAGATGCTGGCGAAGGAGGCCACGCAGTACATCGGGCGGCAGAAGGCGGGCGAGCCGTTTATGCTGTACGTGGCGTTTGGCGCGCCGCATTATCCGATGATGGCGCCGGAAAAGTACACATCGCGGTTTCCGGAGTCGATGGACCGCGACCGGCGGATGCACTGCGCGGTCATGGCGGCGGTGGATGACGCGGTCGGTTCGATTGTCGCGGCGGTGGAGAAAGCGAAGCTGAGTAGCACTGTGATCTTTTATCAGAGCGACAATGGCGCGACGCGGGAGGAGCGGGCGGACCACGCAGGGCGCCCGTACCGGGGCGGAAGCAACGCGCCTTGGAAGGGGTACAAGGGAAGCCTGTGGGAAGGCGGGCACAGGCTGCCGGGAATCCTCAATTGGAAGGGGCGGATTCCGGCGGGTCTGACGCCTCAGGGGATGGGAATGACGATTGACATCATGCCGACGTTCTTGAAGTGGGCAGGAGGGAGCGCGCCGGACGGGGTGGATGGGATGGACATTTCAGATTGGGTGCTGCGCGGGGGAAAGTGCCCTAGAGAAATCGCGTATTGGGAATATGAGGGGCTCGGAGCGGTGCGGCGCGGCGACTGGAAGTTGCTTGAGAACTGGCGGGAGGGATTGGGCACGCCGGCCGAGCGGGGGCTGTGGCTCGTGAATCTGAAGGACGATCCGGGGGAAAGCCGGAACCTGGCGGCGGCGGAGCCGAAGCTGGTTGCGGAGCTGAAGTCGGAACTGGACAGGTGGAAGGCAAGCCTGCCACCGGAGACGCTGAAGCCGGCGGCACGGCCAGGGCGGTAAACCGGCAGGCGCAAACGGCAGGCTTCTCTGCATGGACTGGGGGCAGTCCGCCTGACGTGCCGGCCGAGAGCCGGCCGCAGCCTGAAAGGCTGCCCAACGAGGATGGGAACAGGCCAGGATGAAAAGCTGGCTGTTTCTTGGCGCTCCCGAAGCTGTGAATTCGGGAGCGAGGCCCGGCAACCAGGTCACAGCCGGCGCCGAACCGGCGGTCGCGGCCCGGAAACGTGCGCGTCAGAAAGCGGGGGAACAGAATCAACTGGCCGGGGCCCTGGGTATAAAGTAAAAGGCGATGTCACTG
>JACADU010000016.1 GCA_013388415.1 Bryobacteraceae bacterium | reverse complement strand
CTTGAAGGAAGGCGAACTCGTCGCCATAGCGCGCCCCGGCCAGAATCAGGCAGGCTCGAAGAAGGCCCCCGAAAGCGCCTCCAAGGCGGTAATGAAGTGATGACCCGCTTCAAACCGCGGCTCTGGACGGACCTCAAAGAGGCCGTCGCCAACCTCAAGGCGCAAAAGACGCGCACCGCGCTGACCGCGCTCGGCATCGTCTTCGGCGTCGGCTCGGTCATCGGCATGCTCGCCATTGGAGCGGGCGCCCGCGAACAGTCGCTCGAATTCATCGAGCAGTTGGGCGTGCGCAACATTCTCATCGACTCCCGCCAGGCCATGAGCGCCGAAGAGCGCCAGCAGCGGCGCCGAAGCTCCCCCGGCCTCACCCGCCGCGACGCCCGGATCCTCGAAGCCAACGTCCGGGCTCTCGAAGCTCTCAGCGAACGTCGAATGCTCCATCCGCAGCGCGTCCTCCCCAAACCCGCCGGTTCAGTGCCGGAACTCTACGGCGTCCGCGAGAGTTACGCCAGAATCCACAACCTGCGACTTCAGGCCGGCCGGTTCCTCAACCGCGCCGACGACGACGCCTCCGCCGCCGTCTGTGTGTTGGGCCAGACGGCCAAAATCAACCTTCTCGGCTACGGAATCGCTATCGGCAGGTTCATCAAGGTGAACGACACCTGGATGCAGGTCGTCGGCGTGCTCGCCGAGCAGGTCTCCGGCGGCGAAGCCGCGCAGTCTGCCGGCAAGACCATCGACCGCAACAACGCCATCTTCACCCCGCTCAACGCCTTCACTTACCGCTTCTACGATTCGAGTTCGTTCCTCAAAGACGAACTCGACGGCATCGACATCCGGCTCAAGGCAGACGCTGACAGCGTGGAAGTCTCCAAGGTCGTCAACGCCATACTCAACTCCACTCACCGCGGTGTCGAGGATTTCACTGTCACGATTCCCGCAGCTCTGCTCGAGCAGCAGAAACGCACCCAGACCATCTTCACCTACGTGATGGTGGCCATCGCGGCCATCTCTCTGCTCGTCGGCGGCATCGGCATCATGAACATCGTCCTCGCTACCGTCATGGAGCGGACCCGCGAAATCGGCATCCGCCGCGCCATGGGAGCCCGCCGCGTCGACATCATCAAGCAGTTCCTCACCGAGAGCGTGCTGATCTCCATGGGTGGCGGGGTGCTCGGCGTCGCCTTCGGCTCCATGCTCAGTTGGGCCATCGCCAACGCCGCCGAATGGAAGACCATCGTGACTACGTCCTCCGTCATCATCGCCTTCGGCGTGTCCGCCGCGGTCGGCGTCCTGTTCGGCATCTACCCTGCCATGAAAGCTGCCGAAATCGATCCCATCGAGGCTTTGCGGTATGAGTAGGTGGAGAGGCGTCTCCCGTTGAAGCTCATCGTCATCCATCTCATCCTGGCCGCCGCGGCTCTGGCCGAGCCCCGGACTCTTACCCTCAGGCAGACCGTCGCGCTTGCCCTCGAACAGAATCCCGAGGTCATGCTCGCTCGGCTGGACGAGCAGAAGGCCCTGCTTGAAGTCCGCGCCGTGCAGGAGCCCGTGCTTCCGAAGCTCGTGGCCGGCTCCGGGCTCGCCTACACCTATGGCATGCCCATGAGCGTCGAGGGTTCGGCGCCCACTATCGTCCAGGTGCGCGCCATCCGCAGCCTGTGGGATCCTTCGCGCGGCTACCTGGTGGCCAAAGCGAAAGAGGACGCCCGGGGATCGGGCATCGACACCTCGATCGTGCGCGAAGACGTCGCCCTCAAGACGGCGATTCTCTACCTCGACCTCGAACGCGCCCAGCGCGCGGTGGAAACCGTCCGCCGCCAGGTGGAGCACTTGCAGCGGATCGAAGCCGCTGTCAGGCTCCGGATCGAAGAGGGCAGACAACTGCCCCTCGATGGAAAACGCGCCGCCGTCAACCTGGCTCAGGCGCGCCGCCGCCTTTCGGCCCTCGAAACCACTGTCGCAGCGCACTCCCTCGCGCTCTCTCAAGCGCTCGGGCTCGACCCGAAGACCGGCGTCCGCGCCGCAATGGAAGAGCGCGAGGGCTTGGCCCTGCCGTCCGGCGAAGAGGAAGCCGTCGCCGCTGCTCTCGGTTCCAACAAGGATGTCCGCCGGCTCGAATCCGCCCTCGCCGCCAAAAACCTTGAAGCGCGCGCCCACCGCGCCGGACGCTGGCCTCGCATCGACCTCATCGCGCAGTACGGACTGCTCTCCAAGTTCAATAACTACGAAGACTACTTCAACCGTTTCCATCGCCACAACGCCCAGCTCGGCGCTTCCTTCCAGATTCCCGTCTTCGGCGATCGCCTCAGCGCCACCCGTGCCGCCCAAGCCGAATTGGAAGCCCGCCGTCTCGGTGTGCAGACCCGCCAGACCCGCTCTCGCGTCGAATCCGACACCCGCGGCGCCTGGCAACGCCTCAAGGATGTCGAAGCCGGGCGCGATCTCGCCCGCATGGATCTAGATCTCGCGCGGGAGCAGGTCACCGTCTTGCTCGCCCAATTGGAGGAAGGCCGCGCCACCATGCAGCAGTTGGAGCAAGCCCGCTTCGAGGAACAGGAAAAGTGGTTGGCGCTTTACGACGCCGCTGCTCTGGTCGAACGTTCAAGGCTGAACCTGCTGCGCCAGACCGAATCGCTCAGCGCGGCGCTGAGATGACGCGCGTGGCTCAGCGCCCGGACAGCGCCCCGCGGCCGTCAGGCAGCGGCGGCTGAAGACGTTTTCAAGACGATCGTCAAACCAGCTTCACGCCATCCGCCCAGCCAGCCGGAAGTGCCGCGTCGCCAGCAGCGCGCTCGAATCCCGCCGGTAGACCCGCTGAATCGGCGCCGCTGCCGAAAACTGGTAGGTCGCCCCCGTCACCGGGCCGCGCACCACCACCGGCGATTGCGCCAGATACTCGACTTCAACCACTTCGGCCGCAGGCGCAGGCGCAAAACCTGCGTAAGGCGCAGCCGCAAAACCCGCGTTCGTCCTAATTGCGTTGGACCTCGCGGCCGCCGGTTGGCCGGCTGCCGGCCGGCTCGCCGCCGCCCGCTTCTGTCCGCAACAACTCATCCGCGTTTCCTCCTTCCCCGCTCTTGATCTCCGCCGGCAGCATCCATTCCGGCTCGCCTCCCGCGCGCTCCACCAGGCAGGCTGCGCCTGAAATCGCCAGCCACGCCACCAGCCGCTCCAGCCAGTCTTGGCTCACAAACAAGGCAAAGGGCGCCGCCATCCACAAGCTGAGGCACTGGAAACAGTCCATCAGTCTCCCGAACAGGCTGTTTCCAGCGCCTCTGCGAAGTCGGACGATGAAATCCCACGGCCCGTCCTCCTTGGCCACCAGGTGCGTCAGCCGCCAAGCCGCCAGCACGGCGAGCGTGAGCCTCATCCATGCGTCCATTGGATCAGCCTGCTCATCCTATCTGAGGCAGATCGTTACAGATGCAAACCGGGAAATGGTGTTCGATCGCATGCCTGCCGCCCGGACCTGCCGGCACAACCGACGTATCCCAGACCAGCAGCCGGAGCACATATCCGCAGCACTCCCCTCGTTTCATCGTCAAACCAGGCTCGGCCGGATTACACACCGCGTCCAGCCGGCGCATGTCGATCGTCACCAGCCGGTTCACCAGCTCCGCGCCCGGTATCGCCACCGGCGGAGCAGCCGTGCTGCACTTCGGCCGCACCGAAGGATCCAGCGGAACCAGGATCGTTCCCGGATCTCCGACCCGGTTCGTCCCGACAAACGGCGGTCCCCACGGCGGAGCTCCCGGACCCGGAACCGGCAGAGGCACGCCCGGGTCTGGAGCCCCGTCCTTCTTGATCCAAAGTTGGTAGCCGCCGAAGTTGTCGCTCGGCACGGAGACGTCGCCCTCGATGATGTATTCGTCGTATGCGATGCCCAACAGGTCCGCCGGCCAAGGCTGATCGCATGGCGCGCCCTGCGGCGCAAACTGGCTCAAGACCACCGATGAACACGGCGGTACGCCGGCCAGTTGCGTGATCTTTCCGTGGATCTCCTTGTTGTCGATCCAGATCTGCTGGAGATCGTAGTAGTGGTTGCCCAGCGTGTCCTCGACGTCCAGTTGCAGCGTGTACTTCCCCGAATGGCAGTTCACCGGGAAGACTTGCTGCGCCGTCCACGTCGGAGCCGCCTCCGGATCGACCGGGAACGTCTGCGTCGGAGCGACGCCGCCGGGAATCAGCGGCCCGGTCCACCAGCGCGTCCCCGCAAGCCAGTCCTTCGGGAAGCACGTCCCCGGCGGAAATGGAGGGCTCGGCAGACAGATCGGCTGGTGATACCAGTAGCTCGTCAGCGTGAACTCGGCGTCCGGTATCTCCTTCCGCTGCAACGGAGTGATGTAGTCGACCTGCCAGAACTGAGTCCAGCCTCCTCCTCCCGGAACGGCGATGAAGCCCGGTTGATAGGACAGCGTGAACCGCTTGATCTCACGGCCGGCGCATTCGCCGACCCACGCCCGGCCCGTGATGGCGATTGCCGAGCCGAACGACTTTGTCACCCCTCCGGAAACCAACTGCGCGTTCGGGTCCAGGACTCCGTTCGGTCCCGTCAGGACACCCTCGACACTGGTGATCCACACGCGCTGCCGGAAGATCTGGAACTCCACTTCCGTGCAACATGGCGCAACTCCCGGCGGCCCGAACACGCAAAGCCGGACGCTGACGCTGTTCGGAACCGGGCCCGCGGCCGTGTTCAGGTAGCCCAGCGGCGCATTGAACTTGCCGCAGGCGCCCGGTCCGGCCGGCGGAGCCGGAGCGGCGTAGACAATCCCCGCTTGCGAATAAGCTGCGGGCGGCGCAGCGGCGTCCTTCCATTCCAGCGTGTAATGAGTGCAGAGCCCGCCTCGGGCCGTTCCCACGATCTCCACGCCGAGAACCCCCGGGCCAGGGAAGTACTGCTCTTCAGCGCAGGCGTTCATCGCCGGCTTGATGATCGCGCACTCCAGCGGCCGAAAGCAGTTGCGCAGGCAGCGGAAGTACCAGACCAGGCAGCGCACCGCATCCCGCAGCGTACGCGCCCGCGCCAGGCAGCACCCCAGCCTGATCGCGCACAGGCACCAGCAGCGGCAGAACCAGAAGAACGGTTCCTGCTGATGCTTCTCGAACACCGCCCGGCCCAGCAGCGCAGGGGCGATGTCCTCATGGATCAGACGCTCGAAAACCTCGCCCGATGCCTCCAGTCCCTCGAAACAATCGATCTTGCCGCTGAGAACCTCCTCTGGGATGCCTGCTGGAAACTCCACGCTCGCCAACTGATCCGTCAGATACGGCTTGAAAGCCGTGGCGAGCGCCGTCACCAGAATCTGGAAGTCCTCGCGCTCCTGTGGAGTTGGAGGACTCGACACCGGCGTTCCCAGCGTCTGCCGCACACAGAGCCAGTACCGGTACAAATAGTAGGCGAAGGCGCGGAACGTTCTCGGCCCACGGCACACCAGCCAGCCGAAAATGAGGCAGCAGCGGATGTGCAGCAGGCACCACCGCCATCGCTCCGGCGCTCCCAGGATCTGCCGCGCTTCGGCCGGCAACGTCCGGATCGCCACTTCCTCACTGGCAAACTTCTCGAAGATCGCGTTCGCCAGTTCGGCTTCCTCGTCGCAGTCCGGCGCCGCGCCTTCCACCAGTTTCTTCAGTTCCTCCGGCGCCCTCGACAGGCGCAACTGTTCCTCGAGTATCGGTTGGTACGCTGCGAGCAACGCACGGAGAACAAATTGAAAATCCTCGTTGTGCAGCTCGTCAGGTTGGATCGGGGCGGAATTCTCTTCTGACATCGTGTCACCCTCATTTCCTGGATATGGCTTGGAATCAGAAAGCGTCCGGCCGATTCCGGAACCCTCTGTTCTTCCGGTAATCGTGACATTGGGGAGAGTAGCACTCCGAAATGCCGAAGTAAAACAAAATCTTCAAAAATTCTTAATCTTCACTCGAGCATGACCCGGGCGCGGCCCCCCGCGGCCGCCCGCCGCCGGCCGCGCGCCCCCGCAACTCGCTTCCGCCTCAAGGGTTATACTGAATGGGCTTCCATGCGTGTTTTTCTACTGTCAGGTTTGGCCGCGGCCCTGCTTCTGGCCGCTGTGCCCGCCGCCGCCCAGGATGCGACCTTCGGCACTGTCGTCGGCCCCATCACCCAGGGCGGAGTCAACTACCTCATTGGCGGCGCGTCGGACCTGATTCTTGACGAGGGCCGCGGCAGACTCTACCTGATCAACACCGGACAGCGCCGGGTCGAGGTCTACTCCCTTCCGCAGAGACGTTTTCTCACCACCGTCCAGACCGACGCCACTCCCATGTCCGGCGCAATGTCCCGCGACGGGACGACTCTCTACGTCACTTGTTTCGACGGATCTTCGCTCAACCTGATCGACCTCGAGCGGTTGGCGGTCGTTCGCAAGGTGAGCCTGCCCGCCAAGCCGGAAGGTGTCGCCGTCGGCGCGGACGAGCGTGTCCTGCTGACGACGATCGGAACCGGCACAAACAACACTGCCAACGTCCTGCTGCTGTTCAACCCCAGTTCTGAGGCGGAATCGGCCCCGGTCCAAAACGTGTTGGTGACTCCCGGGCCGCCGGCCTCCCCCCTGCTGCCCCCGCCGGCCGGCCGCGTCGCCTTCGCGCCCAGAACCAATCTCATCGCCACCCCCGACGGCTGGCGCATTATCGGCCTTCTCGCCACCTCCAACACGCAACGCTCCCTTTTTGTTTACGACGTCGCTTCCGCATCCATCCTCCGCGCCAGGCGTGTGAATGAGACTTCGTCGGTGCTCTCCGTCGCCCCGGATGGCTCAAAATTCATGGCTGGCCTGCGCCTGTTCGACGCCGAAACCATGCAGGTCATCGCCCAGCAAAATGCTGCCAATCTCCCTTACACGCTCCCGACCGGGTCGAATTTCAACGTCCAGACCAACCAGGGCGGCTCCGTTTTTTCCCCGGACGGCTCGAAGATTTATTCGGCCTTTAACTTCGCCCCCTTGCAGAATCCTCCCGCGCGGGCCAACATCAGCCAGTTGCTGATCAACGACCCCGAGAATCTGCTCACCTCGATGGGCATCAAGCTGCCGGAAAACCTCTCGGGCAACATGGTCATCTCCAGCGATGGCTCGACCATATACGCCCTTTCCGAAAGCGGCTTCATGACGTTGCCGATCGGCCGCCTCCGCGAGAGCCCCCTTGCGATGCCCGACAACTCCGCCTCGCTTCTGGTCAGCGACCAGTGCCTGACCGCAGCCAGCCAGCGCACGCAGAGCGTTCTTGTCCGCAATGAGGGAAGCGGCCGCTTCACGGCGGCGGCGCAACTGGTGCCCAACGTGGTCGCCGGCGCCGTTGTGCCCGCCCTCCCAGGCGGCCCCGGCGGCGGCATCGTCATCGGCGGGGGCGGAATCAACATCGTCCTGCCGCCCGTCACGCCCGGAGGCGCCACACCGCCCGGCGTCACGGTCCCCGGCGGCACGCTCACCACCCAGCAGCAGGCTCTCGTGCAGGTCGCGCCCAGCGTCCGCACCGAGCAGACAGCCGGCGGCCCGCAGATCAACTTCACCTTCAACTCGATCAATTCGCGCTCGCTCGGCACCGTCGTGCCGCACGACTTCCAGATTGTCGCCCCCCAGGCAGTCAATATCCCCTCGCAGGTCCGCGTCTATCAGAACATGCGCAACTCCGAGTCCCGCGCGGAAGTCGTCGTCGTGCCCGTCGCCCCGGCAGGCGGAGCCGGTCTCACCGATATGGCGGTCGATCACGCCCGCCAGCGGATTTACATCACCAACGCCGGCCTCAACCGGGTCGAGGTCTTCGACATGCGCTCGAAGTCCTTTATGACGCCGGTCAAGGTCGGCCAGTTGCCGCGCTCTCTGGCCCTCACGCCCGACGGAGGAACGCTCTACGTGGGCAATTCCGGCGGCGAATCCATCAGCGTCATCGACGTCGACCGGCTCGAAGTCATCGGCAAAATCAAATTCCCTCCGCTGCCCTTCAATTCCACCGAAGGCGTCATTACACCGTCCCAGCTTGTCGCCACCGAACGCGGCGTCATGATGATCATGAGCAACGGCACCCTTTGGAAGATCATCGGCGATGAGGCGCTGCCTCGTCCCGTCAGCCCGGTGATCGGTTCCACGACTGTGCCGGCTCCGCGCTCAATGGCTGCCACGCCCAACGGCGAGTTCGCCATCCTTCTCGCCGGCAACGGCACGGCCTATCTTTACGATGCTCTCTCGGACGAATTCGTGCAAAGCCGCGTTCTGTTCACCAACCCCATCCAGGGTTATTACGGACCCATCGCCGCCGGGCCCCGCGGCCAGTATTTCGTCGTCAACGGCACTGTCGTCAACCAGTCGCTTTCCATCCTGAGCAGCGCGGGCACCATCACCGGCGCCGTCCCCGGACGCCCCGGAGCCACCGCCACCACGGTCAAGCCGGTCGCCGCCGTCAGCGCCATCGGAACCAACCTCTACGCCCGCTTCACTCCGCCGCAGGTAGCTGCCGCCAATGTCGTCGTCACCCAACCGGCGACCGTCGAACTCGTCGATCCAAACACAGGCGTCGTGCGCGGCCAGGCCTTTCAGGCGGTGGAAGGCCCCCTCTCGACGCTGGTCGGCAACAACCGCCTGAACATCAACGGCCGCACCATGGTCACCGACGCGCAGGGAACCACCGCCTATGTCCTCACCACCTCTGGACTCAGCATCGTTCCTCTGGATACCGTCCCCGCCGCGAACCGCCCCACAATCCAGACGCAAAACGGCGTCGTCAACGCCGCCTCCCGCCTCCCCCAACTCGCTCAGGGTGGAATCGTCTCCATCCTCGGCCGCAACCTCGGCCGTGACGACAAGGCGCCTGAAGGCAACCTTCCCTTCGCGCTCGGCGGCGTCTGCGTCACCATCAATAACACCGCTCTTCCCATCGCATCTTCGTCGCCCGGGCAGGTCAACGTTCAGATTCCCTGGGACCTCGCCGCGGGCAGGTATCCAATTGTCGTCCGGAATTTCGAGGAAAAACTGGCCTCCGCCCCCGCCAATATCACCGTCGCCCGCTACGCGCCCGCCGTCATTGTCGACCCCGGCACCAAGGAACCGGCCATCTTCCACATCGACGGCCGCCGGGTCAACAACGACAATCCGCCCAGCCGCGACGACCGCCTCCTGATCTATGCCGTCGGCCTCGGACCCGTGACCGGAGTCAGGTTGGCCGCGGGCCAGGTCACCCCGGAAGCCCCCGAAGCCGTCACTGGCGACGTCAAGGTCTTCATCGACGACCCCACCATCCGCGAAGCCGAAATGGACGTCGAATCCAGCAAGCTCGTCCCTGGTCTTGTCGGCGTCTACCAGATCCAAATCTACGTCCCGTGGTACCGCCGCCGGGGCGACAGACTGCCCGTTACCGTTGAGATCAACAAGGTCCAAAGTCCCCGAACCGGAGATATGGTCCCTTACATTCCCATGCGCTAGAGCCCCGATCCGGCGGCAGGCTGTGGAATCGGCCGCACTCTCACGTCCCGGAACTCCACGCGCGTCTTTTCCAGGTGAATCTGGAAGCCGATGCGCCCCGCCTTCGATTCGTCTCCACTGAGCCCCCCGTAGCCCGCAATGTGCCGGCCGTCCAGCCACACGTCCACCCGGTTGCCCACAACGCGAATCTGGAGCAGAAACCACTTGCCCTCCAGATCCGCGTCGTAGCTTGAGCGGACTTTGCCGTAGATCGAACCCGTCGGGTAAACGGCGTCAACCGGAGAATAGATCTGAATCTCAAAACCGCGCCATGCGCCCGCCGGCTGGCCGCGAACAAAAACGCCCGAGTTCGTGCGGCCATGCGATCTGACGCAAGCGGTGAACTCGAAATCATCGAAGACCTGCGGCGCGTAGAGAATCGAGTGGCCGTCCGCGCCCTCCAGCACTCCATCCCGCAGCCGCCACTGTCCCGATTCGCCGCGCCTCTGCCAGCCGTCCAGTGTGCCGGAGGCCAGCAGGTCCACAAACTTCATCGGACTGCCAAAATCCTCGATCTCAACCTTCCGGATCTCCCAACCATACCCCTGATCGGCAAAACCGATGTAGCCTCTGCGCAGCCTCGCCGCGGTTGCGGGGATGGCGTCCAGATCGGTTTCCTGTACAAGGGATCCATCGATCTTCACCCTCAGCCGCGAGCCGCGCAGCTCGGCCTCCATCGCGTGCCAGACTCCCCAGCTTTCCCCAGGCCACTTTTGCGGAGCCAGCGCGCCCGCCACCGCCCCTGTCGTCCATGGCGAGGGCTTCTTGTGGAAATCGTGCCCCAGGAAGATGGTTACACCAGCGTGATGCGGCCGCGCCGTCCTCGGCGCGCGCAGAAAGACCGCCGCTTCCGCCCATTGATCGAGCTTGTATTCGAAACGAAGCCTGAAATCCTCGAACTCGTTCTCCGACCGCAGCCAGTTGCCCTCATGCGCCTTGCCGTCGGTTCGCAGCACCCCTCCGGCGGCGCGAAAAGTCGCCGCGCCCTCGTGCGCCCAGCCGCGCAGGCTCATCCCGTCAAATAACGGCCGTGGTTCTGCCGCGGCTACTGCCGGCATCCACAGCGCCAACAATACGCGCTTCATCCTGAAGACATTATGCTGAAGCGCCGCCCGCCACGGCACGCCTGTCGAAAGATCGCGTAACTTCCTGCCGGCGCTATCCGCCAGACAAGAACAAGCCCTCCTCGAATCAATCAGATAAATTTGGTCTTTCAGGCCGCCTTATCTTTAGATGGCGGCTTCGAAAAAACCCTAAACCCCAAACCCGAGCCAGTCGTTCAGCCCCCTGAGAAGTTGGATTTGTTTTTCATGCGTTTACTTGGATCCGCCGCCCTGTTTCTGCTGATCGCAGTGCCCTCCACCGCTCAGAATTCGGCCCTCCTGCTGGCTGATTTCGAGACGCCGGCGCCGGTCGGCACGTTGATCACCTTCGAGGTGGCGCCGCCGGAAAGCGGCGGCCCGTACTCCTATCG
>JACADU010000068.1 GCA_013388415.1 Bryobacteraceae bacterium | reverse complement strand
GTTCTACACTCTTTCATTGACCTCAAGCGCACAAATCACTTACAAAGGTATTGCAGTGCCTGAGCAACGTCGCGCTCGCCGCTATGACCTCGCTCTCCCCCTCGAACTCGTTCGGGCAGGCTCCAAGCGTGTCTTTAGCTCTCTGGAAACAAAGAATTTGTCAAGCGGCGGCGTGCTTTTCATTGAACCAGGCGAAACCCTCGAAATCGGCCAGCCCGTTGAATACTACATTAGTCTGCCTGTCCCGGCTCTCGCCCGGCCCGTCCGGCTCCACTGCTTGGGTAAGGTCGTTCGCTATGACCAGCCCAGGGGCGCTGTCGCCGCAACCCTCGAACGCTACGAGTTCGTCCGCACCTAGCCAGCGCTGACCCGCGCCTTCAGGGTTGCTTTACGCCTCCGCTTCCGCTAAGCTGAGCGGACAAAGACGCAAAGAAAAGGCGAACGCGCATGAACCTCACCCTCGGCTTCCCTGACCCGGAACACGCCTCCAAACAGGATTCCCTCTTCCTCTCCCGCCGCGCCGGCCTCGATGCCGCAATCGCACGCCTCAAAGAGTGGATGGAGGAACCCAATTCGCCCATCCGCGCCATCCGCCACCAGCCCGCCAGACCGGGCGAATACGCCGATTTCCCCGGCTGCGTGCCCGCCAAACTCCGCAACGTCCTCGCCCGCCGCGGCGTCGAGCGCCTCTACACCCACCAGGCGGAAACCGTGAAGGTCCTCGACCGCGGCGAAAACGCCGTCGTCGTCACGCCCACCGCCAGCGGCAAGACTCTCTGCTACAACCTGCCGGTTCTCACCCGGCTGCTCTCCGATCCCGAAGCCCGCGCCTTCTACCTCTTCCCCACGAAAGCCCTCTCCGAGGACCAGTTGCACGAGTTCCACGGCATCGTCGAAGAGATGGTCTCGGGCGTCCGAGCCTTCACCTACGACGGCGACACCCCCCAGGACGCCCGCAAAGCCATCCGAGAGCGCGCCAACGTCGTCTTCACCAACCCCGACATGCTCCACGCCGGCATTCTGCCGCACCACACTAAGTGGACCAAAGTCTTCGAAAACCTCCGCTACATCGTCATCGACGAGCTCCACACCTACCGCGGCGTCTACGGCTCCCATTTCGCCAACGTCCTGCGCCGCCTGAAGCGCGTCTGCGAGTTCTACGGCGTAAACCCCCAGTTCATCTGCTCCTCCGCCACCATCGCCAACCCGCGCCAGCTCGCCGAAGCGCTCACCGGCGCGCCCTTCTCTCTGGTGGACTGCAACGGCGCCCCCTCCGGCGAGAAGTACTTCGTCCTCTACAACCCGCCCGTCGTCAACCGCCAACTTGGTATCCGGCGAAGCTACCTCATGGAGACCCGCCGCATCGCCTCCGAACTAGTGACCCGCGGCGAACAGACCATCGTCTTCGCCAACAACCGCCTTGCCACTGAAGTCCTCGTCACCTACATGAAGGACGCCTGCGCGCGCCCTCCGAAGTCGCCGGATTCAGTCCGCGGCTACCGCGGCGGGTACCTTCCCCGCGAACGCCGCGAAATCGAGCGCGGTCTCCGCGACGGCGACATCCGCTGCGTCGTCGCCACCAACGCGCTCGAACTCGGCATCGACATCGGCTCGCTCGACGTCGTCGTCATGGCGGGTTATCCCGGCACCATCGCCTCCACATGGCAGCGGTCCGGCCGCGCCGGCCGCCGTCTCGGCACCTCGCTCGCCATCATGGTCGCCTCCAGCGCGCCGCTCGATCAGTACATCGTCGAACATCCCGAATACTTCTTCTCCAGCCCGCCCGAGCAGGCGCAGATCAACCCCGATAACGTCGAAATCCTCGTCAGCCACCTCAAGTGCGCCGCCTTTTAACTGCCCATCCGAGACGGCGAGCGCTTCGGCCCCCACGACACAACCGAGATGTGCCGCTTCCTCGAGGAACTTGGCGTCGCCCACCACAGCGCCGGCGCCTGGCATTGGACCTCGGACACCTACCCCGCCGACGCCATCAGCCTCCGCGCCGTCACCAGCGACAACTTCGTCGTCGTCGACATCACCAACGAAGAGAAGGTCATCGCGGAAGTCGCCTTCCCCGCGGCGCTTCTCGAACTCCACGAAAAGGCCATCTACCTCCACGAAGCCCGGCAATACCAGGTCGAAAAGATGGACTATCCGCAGCGCAAGGCCTTCGTCCGTCAGGTCGAGTGCGATTACTTCACCGATGCCATCGACTACACCCAGGTCAAAATCCTCGAAGAATTCGAGACCTGCCCCCTCGGCGCCGCGCGCGCCGCCCACGGCGAGGTGCGCGTCAACCGCCAGATTGTCGGCTTCAAGAAGGTCAAGTTCTACACCAACGAGAACGTCGGCGCCGGCGCCCTCTCCCTCCCCGAACAGGAAATGCACACCACCTCATTCTGGCTGCACTTCCCGGACCCCTTCCTGGCCCGCTTCTCCGATCTCACCCCCACCGAAAAACTGAACTCCATCTCCGGCATGGGCAACGCTCTCAGAACCGTCGCCGCCTTGCTCCTCATGTGCGACCCGCGCGATTTCGGGGTCTCGCTCACCGAGGAGATCCGCCCCGGTTTGGAAGGCTTCGAGCCCAACCTCCACCTCTACGACAGCTACCCCGGCGGCATCGGCCTCAGCGCCCCCCTCTACGAACTCCGCCCCCGCCTCCTCGCCGGCGCGCTCGACCTCATCCGCGGCTGCCCCTGCGAAGAAGGCTGCCCCAGTTGCGTCGGCCCCGCCGGCGAAACCGGCGCCCGCGCCAAGGATGGCGCCACCCGCATCCTCGCCGCGCTCGTCGAAGCCGGATTAGAATCCGGCGCCGCGCCGCAGAAATGACACCAGCCTCCCCAGCGCCTCGGCCAGCATCCCCGGTTCAACCGCGTAACAAAGCCGGAACGCGCCCTCCCCCGCCTCGCCAAACGCAACCCCCGGAGCCAACCCCACCGACTCCTCATCAAGGATCCTCCGGCAGAAAGCAAACGAGTCCTTCAGTCCCTCGACCCTCGGAAATATGTAGAACGCTCCGTCCGGCCGTGGAATCTCCACACCCCGAACATCCCCCAGCGCCTTCAGCGCCCTGTCTCGATTGCCCCGGTACATCGCCACCACGTCGCGCACGGTTTCCTCGCCCTCGTCCAGCGCCGCTTCGCCCGCCTTCTGCGCGAATGCCGGAGCCGACGAAATGATGAACTCGTTCAACTGCGTCGCCCGGCGCGCAAAGTCCCGCCGCGCGACAAGCCACCCCACCCGCCAGCCCGTCATGCAGTAGCTCTTCGAAAACGACTGCACCACAAAGACAGCGTCCTCCCGCGTAGCAAGCCGCAGAATCGACGGAGCCGGCTCGCCGTTCTCGCCCCCGTACCAGAGCCTCTCGTACACCTCGTCCGCAAGCAGCCAGAGCCCCTTTCGCCGCGTGAACTCGAGCAGCGCCGCCTGCTCCGCCACCGTCGCCGTCCATCCTGCCGGGTTCGACGGCGACGTGTAAATCAGCAGCCGCGTCCGCGCCGTCACAGCCGCCTCAACCGCCTCGAAATCGACCCGGTAACGGCCCCCGTCGAGTCCCAGCGGAACCTCCCGCGCCGTCCCGTTGTGCAGCCGCGGAATCGAAAGCTGGTTCTGCCACGCCGGCGTCAGAACAATCGCTTCGTCCCCCGGGTCGAGCGCGCACCGGATGCCCAGATTCAGCGCCTGAACCCCGCTCGCCGTGACGACAATCTCGCTTCCCGGATCGATCTTCGCCCCGTGCCTCGCCGCATAGTGCCGCGCAATGGCTTCCCTCAGGCTCGGCAACCCCGCGTTCTCCGTGTAGTACGTGAAGCCGTCCCGCATCGCCCGCACCGCCGCCTCCTGAATGAAGCCCGGCGTCGGCAGGTTCGACTCCCCAAAATACAGCCGCAACACCCCCTCGCCCCTCGCCATCGCCAGATCCGAGATCTCTCGAATCCGCGAATGCGGAACCGCCGCCGCGCTGGCTGCCACTCGCGCCACCTCAGACACCGTCCTACCGGTTCGGCCGCGACGCCATCAGCGTCTCGATGTTGACCAGCTCCGTCGGGTACTGTCCCGTGTAGCAGGCGTAGCAGTATCGCTTGTCCCCGTCATTCACCGCCTCGCTCAACTTCTCCAGCGACAGGTACGCCAGCGTGTCGCACCCGATAAACTGCCGGATCTCCTCGATCGACTGATTCGCCGCGATCAGTTCCCGCTTGGTCGGCGTATCCACGCCGTAAAAACACGGTGAGATCGTCGGCGGGCACGAGATCCGCAGATGCACCTCTCTGGCGCCGGCGCTCCGCACCATGCGGACGATCTTCTGCGACGTCGTCCCCCGCACCAGCGAATCGTCCACCAGCACCACGCTCTTGCCCTGCAAAATGCCGCGCACCGGGTTCAGCTTCAAGCGCACCCCGAAATCGCGGATCGCCTGCGACGGCTCGATGAACGTCCTCCCGACGTAGTGATTCCTGATCAGCCCGTGCCGGAACGGAATCCCCGATGCGTGCGCATAGCCGAGCGCCGCCGCCACGCCCGAGTCCGGAATCGGCACCACCACGTCCGCCTCCACCGGCATCTCCGCCGCCAGCAGCCGCCCCATCATCTCCCGCGACTGATGCACGCTCGATCCGAAGACCGTCGAATCGGGGCGCGAAAAGTAGACGTGCTCGAAGACGCATTGCGCGCGGTTCAGAGGCAGCGTGAAAAACTCGCGCGTCAGCCCCTCCGGCCCCGCAATCACCATCTCGCCGGGCTCCACTTCGCCCACATAATGCGCGTCGATCAGATCGAACGCGCACGTCTCGCTTGCAAACACGTACGCCGGCCCCTGCGCCAGGTTCATCCGCCCGATCGCCAGCGGCCGGAACCCGTGCGGGTCCCTCGCCACAATCACCCGGTCCCCAGCGAGAAAGACCAGCGAAAACGCCCCCTCCAGCACTTGCAGCGCCTGCCGCAGCGCATCCGCCAGCGTCCGCTGATGGCTCCGCGCCACCAGATGCAGCACCACTTCCGTATCCGAAGACGCCTGGAAAATCGATCCGTGCGCCTCCAGCTCGTTCCTCAACTCCATCGCGTTCGTGATGTTGCCGTTGTGCGCCACCGCGATCCGCCCCTTGGCGCAGGCCACCGAAAACGGCTGGGCGTTGTTCAGCACCGTGTCGCCCGCCGTCGAATAGCGCGTGTGGCCGATCGCCATGTGGCCCCGCAATCGGCTCAGCACGCCCGCGGTGAAGATGTCCGCCACGTGCCCCATCGACTTGAACGTGTCCACCGTCTTGCCGTCCGAAGACGAGATCCCCGCCGACTCCTGCCCCCGGTGTTGCAGCGCGTGCAGCCCCAGGTGCGTCAGGTTCGCCGCTTCCGGGTGCCCGTAGACTGCGAAAACCCCGCACTCCTCCTTGAACTTGTCGAAAGGATCCGTCGTGTACGGCAGCTCACGCGTGCAGTCCGGCATGCAGTTTCCCCTCGAGCGCCGTCGCCCACTGTTGCTTGAGCGCGGCGACGCTGGTCTCGATCAACGTCTGACCCTGATTCCGGATCGACAGG
>JACADU010000041.1 GCA_013388415.1 Bryobacteraceae bacterium | reverse complement strand
TTTCCCCCATTGTGCAAGATTCCCCACTGCTGCCTCCCGTAGGAGTCTGGCCCGTGTTTCAGTGCCAGTGTGGCCGTGTGCCCTCTCAGGCCGGCTACCGATCGTCGCCTTGGTGAGCCATTACCTCACCAACTAGCTAATCGGCCGCGGACTCCTCTTCTGACGCCTTTCGGCTTTCTCCTCTCGGACTTATGCGGTATTAGCCCGGGTTTCCCCAGGTTATTCCCCACCAGAAGGTAGATGATCCACGTGTTACTCACCCGTGCGCCGCTTTACTCATGGATTGCTCCACTTTCTCGCTCGACTTGCATGTGTTAGGCGCGCCGCCAGCGTTGATTCTGAGCCGGGATCAAACTCTCGTTTGAATTCGCAGAGTTGATTCGCCCCGGTTGACTCAAAGCTGAGTCGGAATTGACTTCGCGTTCAACCAGATTGTCAATGATCTGAGCGGCTATCACCTATCCTTGCGGAACGGCCAATCACCGCCGGCCTCGAAAGGCTTTAGAGACGCACCCACCCGAGAACGGTGTCCTCCAAGCAGGTTCATCTCAGAACTTGGAAACTTGAGGTTCGCTTTGGACCCTCGGCCGACTCACCGTTTTTCGTGGACCGCGCGCAGAGTTCGTTTCCGCTCTCTCAGATCGCAGTACACCGGCTGTCAGCGCCCATTTATCAGACTATCAAGCGAAGCAGACCTTTGCAAGTTTTTTTTGCTCTCGTCTGCCCGCCGCCTTCGTCCGGCACAGGCGTCCGTCGCGGCTCCGTTGTTCAGAATAGCATCCGGCCCCAGCGCCCGCAACACAATCGCCAACTATTTCTCATTCAGCCTACATCCACACGGCTAAGCCACTGTCAGACTTGCACTTACTTGTCCCCCTCCGGCCCTGTGCAGTGGTATGCTGGTCGCCGGAGTGTTCAGCCGTCAACAGAAGAAGCTGAGACCGCTGCTCGCCTTGAGCGATCTGCTGGTTTTCTGGATCGCCTTTGAGGTCGCCTACTTCACACGGTCCCAGCTCACGCTCAAATTCGAGTTTTACTTCACGCCGTCGGTCTACGCTCTGTTGCAGGTCGCGGCGATGGCATTCGGCTCCGCCGCGGGATGGTGGCTCGGAGCGCTGGACCGCGCCATGACAGCGCCGAGGTTGAAACTGGCCGCGGACGCCGTCCGGCAATCCTTGCTCGCCACCATTTGCCTTGTTCTCTTCCAGTACTCCCAGCGGCTCGATGTCAGCCGCCCGTTCTTCGCGTTCCTGTTTCTCTATGCCGCCGCCGGGCTCCTTGCATTCCGCGGCCTGTTTCGGATGATTGCCGAACGCCGCTTCGCAGCGCCGATTGCCCGGCGAGTGATCTGGATTGCAGGTTCCAGTCCGGCTGCGGCGCGAATCGCCGCCCACCTGGAGAAGACGCGCCGCTACGGTCTCTGGCTGGAGGGCTTCATCGGGGCGGAACCACCCCCCGGTCTCGCCGGCCAATACCGCTCGGTCGGCTGGGAGCAGCTCCCCGGTCTGCTCGCCGGCGAGGTGGTGGATGAGGTCATTTTTGCGGTCGACATCAACGAGCTGAGCCGGCTCGAAGACACGCTCCTGCTGTGCGACGAAGAAGGCGTTCGAACCCGCATCGCCATCGACATCTTCCCTCATGCCCATACCCTCGTCGATCTGGAGCGGCTGGAGGGCGAACCGCTGCTCACCTTTTCCGCCGCGCCCCACGACCGCGGCGCGCTCCTGGTGAAACGGACGGTGGATGTCCTGATTTCAGCCGTCGCGCTGGTGGTCCTCTCCCCGCTCCTCGCGGCGATCGCAATCGCCGTGGCGGCTACCTCTCCGGGCGGCGTCATTTTCAGGCAGCGCCGTTGCGGACTGAACGGCCGCATTTTCACGCTCTACAAGTTCCGCACCATGGCGGCGGACGCGGAAAGCCGCCGCGCCGAACTCGAGCACCTCAACGTCAAAAAACTGAACTTCAAGATCCCGAACGATCCGCGCCTGACGCCCGTTGGCCGCTGGCTCCGCAAGTTCTCCCTCGACGAGTTGCCCCAATTGTGGAACGTCTTGCGCGGAGAAATGTCGCTGGTCGGGCCGCGCCCCGCCATTCCGGAAGAAGTGCAACAATATCAGCGGTGGCAGCGCCGCCGGCTCCGGATGCGCCCAGGGCTGACATGCCTGTGGGCGCTGGAAGGCCGTGATGAGCTGGACGTGGAAGAATCGATGAGGTTGGACCTGGACTACATCGATAACTGGTCGCTGCCGCTGGACTGGAGCATCATGATCCGGACAGTCCCTGTCGTGTTGACCGGGAAAGGAGCTCACTAGCCATGCAATTGATCCCCACTGAAGAGGAAGTCGTCGCGTTGTTGCGCGAAACCGGCGCGCTGCGCACGGGGCACTTTGAATACCCCAACGGCTTGCACTCGGATCGATACCTGCAAGTGGCGCGGGCGATGCGCCACTACGACACCGCCAAGATCCTCAGTGTCGCCCTGAGCCGCAAACTGCGCGCCCACCCCGAGATTCGGGCCATCGTGCCGGAGCTGTCGATCATCACTCCGGCCACCGGCGGGCTGCCGGTCGCCTACGGCGTGTGCGAAGCGCTTCGCGCCCGGCAGGTCTATTGGGCCGAGCGCGCCGACCAGGGCGGTCCGCTCCGTTTCCGCCCCAATCTGGAGCCCGTTCCCGGCGAGAAGGTTCTGCTGGTCGACGACATCCTGCGCAGCGGGAAGAAACTGACTGAACTTCGCTCGATGATCGAGGAGCGCGGCGCAATCGTCGTCGGGCTTGCCGTGATCGTCTATCAGCCGAACCCGGAAACGCCCAGTTTCGGCGGCCTGCCCTTCTATTACCTGGCCAAGCTCGACGCAATGTATTACTTCAGCGCCGAAGAGGCCGCTGCGAAAGGCCATCTGGCCGGCACCGCCGAAAAAGTCTGGATCTGACGTTCCACAGGCGCTTGCTGCATTGGCGCTCGCGATTTCATCGGTGAACGGCAATCCAGCCTTCGGTTTCCCAATCGGCCTCCGGAGGAGAAACAAGGCGGGATTCCCGTACCGCTTTGGCGGCGAAGACGCAGACCGCCGCGTCCAACGCGTCGGCGCTCTCAAGCATCTTGCTCTCAAGACCCTTCGTGAAGCGGAGCCCTTGACGCTTGAGTCCTTTCAGAATACCGGCTCGAACACATGCCGCATCTTCCTTCGGATCGCTGTAGCCGACGCAGGGAAGTCCCCACCAGGACAACTGCGCGGCAGGAAACGCCTCGGCGAGGCACTTCGCCTCAGGGCCCGCCCATGGCCAGACCGGGATTCCGGCTCGATGCAACAACGTCAGACAGGCCGCTGTGAACGCCGCGCCTCCGCGAGGTCCATTCCAGAGCGTCGACCTGACATTCACCCTCTTCCGCCATTGTTCTTCTGTGCAGCGCCAGTACTTCTTGTTTCTCGGCGCATCCTCCGGCAGAAGGCAGTCGACTACATCTTGGCCGCGCGCGAATGGCCGGCCGGCCGCCCTCAAAGCAGCGACTTGATCCAACAGAAGCGCATGCCGCCCTTCCGGAACGTATTCCCTGGGCACGGAGAAAGGCGCGTCAATCGCCGCAGCCGCGAAAGGCTCCGACTGGAGGAAGCCGGTCAGCCGGGTGAGCGGATCTCCGGTTCCAGGCAACTCCTGGACTCGAACGAGCCTCTTGAGAACAAGCCGCCTTTCGCCATCAGCAGCCGCTGTGGCGATCCAGACATTCGAGTTGCGCTTCCCTGCTTTCCACTGTTCCGCTGAGCCGGAGAAATCGATGCCGATGTAAATGCGAGGCGGCGCCTCAGTTTGGCGCTTCACCAGTAGATCTTCATCCCGAACTGGAACTGCCTCGGGTCCTGCGCTGAAGTGAACGCCAGCGGCGCGGTTGCCGGCAGGCCCTCGATCCCCTTGATTTGCGTTCCGAGCGAGGAGGCTGGCCCCACGCCCACGGTGTTGTTCACCGTCTTGAAGTTCGTGTGGTTGGCCAGATTGAAACCTTCGGCGATGAACTCGATGCTGCGCGATTCGTCCTTGCCGAATGGGAACCGCCGCGACAGGCGCATGTCGAAGGAAATGAAGCCGGGGCCCTGTCCCATGTTGCGTCCGAGCGGATACGGGCGGTCATTCGTCACATAGCCGTCGCCGTTGATGTCCACGCCGGCCAGCACGTTGAACGGCCGCCAGGAGTTGGCCTGGAAGATTGGCGAGATGTTCCACGCGCCGAAAAGGTTGTTCGCAAAGGATTCGCCGCGGCCGGTCGTCAGCGGCGACTTGTACAGCGCATTGACCACCATCCGGTGCGCATGGTGGAAAGGAGACAATGCCTTCTCCGCCCGCTTGTTGAGCTGATCCATCGGCGAGAAGTCGCTGTTGTAGTCCGTCACGTCGTCGATGGCTTTGGAGAACGTGTAGTGGGCGTTGATCGAGAAGTTGCGGTCAAAGCGCTTTTGCAGCTGAAGGATCGCCGCGTGGTAATTGCTGTTGCCGTCGTAGGTGAAGATATTCTTTTGCAGAAGTGTCGGGTCGAACCTGCCATAGACGGGCGTGCCATTCGGGTTGAACTGCCCGGTGTAAAAGAGGTTCCGGCCAGTGATCCGGGCGATGCCGAGCGTCCGGTTGAAGTTGTATCCCGCGCTGACCGCGTAACTGCCGATCGCGCGCTCGATTTCGAAGCTGGTCTGCTGCGCGTAACCCTGCCTCAGCTTGTCGCTGCCGAACTCGACCCGCAGCGGCAGACCCGGCCCGACTCGCACGCCATAAGGCAGCAGGTCGGCCTCCGTAATGCTTCGGACCCCGATCACGCCCGACCGCACCAGCCCCTGATAGATGTCCGCCGACGTCGTCGGCCGGCCCGTTTGCGGGTTGTTGATGCCGGGGACTCCGGTCAGCGGCACGAAAACCTGGTTGATGTACTTGCCCGACAAAGTATCGGCCACGGTCGGGATCTGAGTGTTGGTCGGCATATAGTAAATGCCGTATCCGCCGCGCACCGCCCAGAGCCTGGATGCGCCCAGAGACCAGGCAAAGCCGAGTCGCGGCGAGAAGTTCACCGCATCCGTGCCGACGACGGCCTCGTTGACCTCCAGGTCGTAGCGGATGCCCCCGCTGAGCGTCAGATTCCGGCTCACGCGCCAGGCGTCCTGCGCATAGAACCCGTACCGCTTGCCCCAGCCGATCCAGTTGGGATCGCCGAAGCCCTGCTGGTAGAACGTCGGCAATCCGAGCGAGAAAGCCTGTAGGGCGTTGATCGGCGCGGCGATGTTCGGCACGAGGTCCGGCCGCCCGGCCTGCACCAGGATCTGTCCGAGTTGCTGGGCGAACTGCGGGTTGTTGGTCGCCGAATTGAGAACCGAACCGAGCGGCACGGCCTCCCCAAAGCTGAACCGGCCGCTGAAAAAGGTCTCGGAAATCACCTTGGCGCGCACCGGATTGATGTCGAAGCCCAGCTTGACGTTGTGCCGGCCTCCCGTGAAGCTCCAGTTCTGCATGAACTGATAGTGCCGCTCGTAGCTGGTGAACGGCAGGAAGATGTCGCGGCCGAACAGTCCGTAACCGGTCACGTTCTGCTCGGGCCCGAACGGGTCAGTCGGCTGGACCTCCAGCCGGTTGTAGTTGAACATCAACCGGTTCTCGAGCACCCAGCGTGAACCGAGAATCAGGCTGTCGTTGAGCATGACAGTGCCGTCGTACTGCTTGAAGGCCCTCCCGCGGTTGTAGGCCACCAGCGCGCCGAACTGCGATGCCGGCTGATCGAGTCCCGCCGTGTTCGCGCGAACATAGAGCGAGTGCTTGTCCGAGAAACGGTGATCGAACCGGACCGAGAAACCCTGTGTGTCCTCGGAAAACGGAAATACGCCGCTGTTGGTGTTGAAAAGGTCGGCCACGCGCGGGTAAAGCGCGGGCGTCAACGCCAGCCGCGCAGCCCCGGCGACACCAGCCAGTTGCGGGTTGCCGGACGCCGCCATGAAACCGAACAGTTCCTGCTGGGAGGGCGTCAACGTCGTAAACGCCGACTTATCCTGAAGGATCGGCACAAAGCCCGTCTCCTGCCTGTCGAGCCGCTCATAGGCGGCGAAGATGAAGCTCCTGTCGCGGCGCAGCGGCCCGCCGATGGTCGCCCCGCTCTGCGCCCGCGTGAACGCGCTCTTGCCTGGGTCGAAATAGTTGCGCGCCTGAATCGAGCGGTGGCGCAGGAACCCGAACAGGTTGCCATGCCAGGCGTTGCTGCCCGAGCGCGTGACGATGTTCACCGTGCCGCCGGACGCCCACCCGAACTCGGCCGAAGACGTGTTCCGGTTGATCTGGAACTCCTGCACCGCCTCCTGGCTGACGGTCAGCCGCACGCCGCCGGAGGTGATGTAGCTCTCGACGCCGTCCACGTAGAACCCGTTGCCCCGCCCGTTGCCGCCGCCGAAGCTGATGCCCGATTGCGGCGTCTGCGCCACGCGGAAGTCGCTGCCATCGACCATTTCCGACGTATCCGCGGTCGCGGGCGACAGAAGGGCGAAGTCCAGATAGTTGCGCCGGTTGATCGGCAGGTCGCGGATCCGACCGAACTCGATCGTGCTGGCCTGCTGAATCCGTTCGGTGTCAACCACCGCTGCTTCGGCCATTACATCGATCTGCTGCCCAAAGTTCCCCACTTCCATCCGCACTTCGAGATTCACCGTGTCGCCCACGCGCACTTCCACGCCTTCCAGCACCTTGGTGCTGAAGCCCTGCCGTTCCACGCGCACTCGGTACCGCCCCGGCGGAACGACGGCGAAGTGGAACCGCCCTTCCCCATCGGTCACGCCATCCCGTTGGAACCCCCGGCTCTCGTCCAGCAGGCTGACCCTGGTGCTTTCCATCACCGCGCCCGATTGGTCCAGGACGCTGCCTTGCAGGTCTCCCGAGTTGCTTTGGGCCTGAGGGAACGCCGCCGTAGCCAGGGCGAAAAACAAGAACAGGATTCGACTGAGAACCATCACGTTGACTCCAAGACTGACACGGGTGGGCCAGCGAAACATTGTGAGTTTAGCACTACAAAAACTTTACATCCGGAGGCGGATTCAAGGCGGCGCAGTTTCACCGCACGGCCGCGCCGCCCCTGCTCTGGTATTCGTCGAGCCGCTGCCGGATCAGCTTTGCCAGACCCTCCTCGTTTCCGCGCAGCGCTGCTTCCTGAGCCTGCTTGAGCAGCCGGATGCCGCCGTCGAGATCGCCTGTCGCGGCCAGCGTTCGCCCCAGGTTGTAGAGCAGCTCGGCCGAATTGGGCTCAATCTCCAGCGCCTTCCGGAAGAGGGCTGCGCTTTCCGCGTGGCGCCCCGCCTTGGCCAAGGCGCTGCCCAGGTTGTTGAGGGCGTCCGTGCTGTCGGGGTTGATTTCGAGCGCCGCGCGGAGATGGACGATCGCCTCATCGAGTTTTCCGGTCTCCACAAGCATTCCGCCGTAAGCGCTGCGCGCCTGCGCGTCGCCTGGCCTCAGCTTCAACGCGCGCTCAAAGTGCTCGGTGGCCTCCCGGTGTTTGCCGCTCCTGGCCAGGGCGATCGCGAAGTTCGTGTGCGCCCGCGCGTTCTCCGGATCAAGTTCCAGCGCGCGGCTGAACTGCGCCTGAGCCTCTTCGACTCGGCCGGCGGCGCTCAGCGCGGCTCCGAGGTTGCTGACCGCGGCCGCATCATCCGGATCGAGAGCGAGTGCCTGTTTCCACTGCTCGATGGATTCCCGGTACTGCCCCCGGCCATAGGATTCCAGAGCGATGTCGCTCAGCCTGTAGAACTCGGTCGCCGGCGCATCGATCTTCAGCCACTCGTCCGGCCCGATGTTCACGAACTCGGGGATGTTCACCGCGCGGTTCGCCGCCGTGGCGTTCTCCACGAGAATCGCAGGACTGTCATTGCCGTCCTCGCCGATGTAGGTGAGGAACATCTGAGTGTACGGAGACATGCTCTTCGAGGAGAAAACCAGCCACCGGCCGTTCGGAGAGAAGCTGTGCCAGGAGTTCATCAGCGAGGTGTTGCAGTTCATCCGGCGGGCTTTACCCCCCGCGGCGGGCACGATGTACAACTGGCTGTCCGGCCTCATCAGCAATCCGTTCCGCGCCTGCACGAACACGATCCATTTCCCGTCCGGGGAGATCTTCGGGTAACTGTTGCTCATTCCGTTTCGGGACGCTCCTTCAATCGGCTCCGCTCTCCCGCCGCGTCCCTCGTTGAACGGGATCCTGTAGAGGTCGTACTGAATCTGGGTTTCGTTGGGATCGTTCGCAGCCGCGGCCAGTTTCGACCCCGTGGGATAGGCGTCGCGGGCTTCGGCCCTCGCAAAGACCAGGTATTTCCCGTCGGGGCTCCATGTGGCGTTGGTGTGAACGTAGCGCGGGTCGTCCGCGCCGGGCAGCGGCTCGAGCCTCTTCGTCCTGCTGTTGTACCAGGCCAGAATTCCGCGCGTGGGATAGAAGACTTGGAGGAACCGGTAATCCTTGAAATTGGCGACGTAGAAATTGCCCTGCACGTCCTTCGGCAGTTCGGGCTGTGTCCCCGGCCCGCCGGAAGGCTGGCCCGGGTCGAACTCCGAACCGTTCACCATGGTCACAACCGTGCTTCCGTCAGGCGAAACCTGTGACATGAACCCCACGCGAATCTTGCCGCCCAGTTTGCCGCGGAACGTGCTCCAGGCAATCACATCCTGCGTCTGGATCGAGGTCTCCTTCCGGATCGGAGTCAACGCATACAGGCCCTTGTCGTTCTGCGGGCCATCCACATCGAGCCCGAGCGTTTTCCCGTCGCGCGAGAACGAGTGGCAGTTCATGCAGGTCGGCAGATTGTCGACCAGCAGCCGACTCTTCTCCTCGCTGACGTAGCGCAACCTCCAAGCCACCAGCGGAAGCGCCGGTTTCGGCAGCGGCTTGATCACGCCCCGTTCCAACTGCGCCGGCATCAGCGGCACGTCCCTGAAGAACACCGGAGCGCCAACCGGCTCCCTCGCCGTTCTGATGGTGACCTTCCCGGCCGAAACCGCGCGGCCGGGCTCCACCGAGCTGAACCCAACGAACCTGATTGTTGCCGGTTGCGCCACGGAGCGCTTCTTGATGATCTCCCACGTGGCCCGGTCCGGCCGCCAGACTCTGGCCCCAGCCTGCTTCGCGCTGAGCTTCGGGAGTTCATTGGTCTCCGACGTGGCGCGGTAGTCGATCTCGCCAACCTTCATCCACTCGACGCTGGCGTCCTGACGAATGCCGGCCGAGCCGTCTCCGAACTCGATCTCCACCCGCCATGCCGTGTTCGATCGCGCCGTGTCACGGAACTGAAACGCCGGCGCTGTCATGTCCGGGGGGAAGACAGACCCGTCGAGCGGATAGTCGACAACGATCCGAGGCGGATCCTGCGCGCCAGCCAGTCCCAGCGCCGCGGCCAGGAAGATGAGAGTCCTCATGCGAGCCCCTACGATCTGCATGATAACGCGCCCTCCGGATTTGGATAATGGCAGCATGCCTTTGTACGGAGCTGTGGAAGCGGGCGGAACGAAGTTCATGGTGGCGGTGGGAGAGGAAGCGGGCGCTGAACCGAATGCGGTCAGGCGGATCGAAACCTCCAGCGACGCCGCGGCGACCCTGCGGGAAGTGATCACTTTCTTCCTCGATCACGGTCCTGTCGCCGCTGTTGGAGTCGCCACTTTCGGACCGGTCGATTTCCGGAAGGGCACGATCTCGACAACGCCCAAGGAGGGATGGGCGCACTTCCCGCTGCGCGACATCCTTCAGCGCGAGTTGAGGGTTCCGGTCGGCTTCGACACCGACGTCAACGGAGCCGCGCTCGCCGAGGCTCGCCTTGGCTCCGGACGCGGGGCGCAGAGCCTGGTGTATGTGACTGTCGGCACCGGCATCGGCGGCGGCGCCATCATCGCGGGCAAGCCGGTCCACGGGTTGCTGCACCCCGAGATGGGCCATCTGCCTGTGCGTTTGCATCCGGAGGAACCCGCCGGCTTCATGGGCGTCTGCCCCTATCACGGCAACTGCCTCGAAGGATCGGCCAGCGGCCCGGCCATCGAAGCGCGGTGGGGCAAGCCCGCTGTTCAACTGCCTCCCGGCCATCCGGCTTGGATGATCGAAGCCGGCTACCTCGCGCAAGCCTGCCTGAGCATCAGCCTCATCCTCTCGCCCGAGCGCATCGTGCTCGGCGGCGGGGTCATGGACCAGCCGCATCTGCTCGGGATGGTGCGCGCCCGTCTTGCCGAGTTGAACCGGGGCTACATCCCTCTGCCCGAACTCTCGGCGCCCGGATTGAAGTACCCGGGGCTGACCGGCGCCTTCGTGCTGGCCGAGGAGGCGCTGCAATGAACCACCGGCGCAACATCAGCTCCGGCGCGAAATGGGAAGAGACCGTCGGTTATTCCCGCGCCGTCCGTGTGGGTCCGCACGTCTGGGTGGCGGGAACGACGGCGGTCAGCGGCGCGGGGGACATTGTCGGCGAGGGTGACGCTTACGCGCAAGCGGCTTTCATTTTCCGCAAGATCGCGATGGCCCTGGAACAAGCCGGCGCTTCGCTCCGGGACGTCGTGCGCACGAGAATGTACATCACACGGCTCGAAGATGAAGCCGCCATCGGCCAGGCGCATTTCGAAGCCGTCGGCGATGTCCGCCCCGCGGCAACAATGATTCAGGTCTCCGCTCTCGTCGACCCGCGCCTGCTCGTCGAGATTGAAGTCGACGCCTGCGTCGGAACGCCATAGACAACAAGAGCCGCCCTCGCGGGCGGCCCTTGGCTGGGTTTGACCGTTGCCGGTTACCAGAGCACCTTCATGCGAAGCTGCACCTGGCGCGGATAGCCGTTCCCGATCCATGCCTGGCTCGGGAACTGCGTTCCAAAGTTCGGATCGTTCGGGTTGGTGTTGAAGTGGTTGTCACGCCCGAAGAAGTAGTAGTTGGTCAGGTTGAACGCCTCCACGCCGAACTCGGCGCGCAGACGCTCCGTGATGTTGGTCGTCTTCATCAGCGAGAAGTCGACGTTAAACAACTGCTGCTTGCGGATCTGACCGCTGCGGAACGGCGACATGCGGGAGTTGCCCGGAGTCGAGCCGCCGCCCGGCGTGTAATCCGCCACCATCAGCCATGCATAATTGCTGAAATCGGTGGCGCTGCAGCCGCGGTTGATGCTGAACTGCTGCGGGCGGATCGACCCGTCGTTGAATTGACGCAGCACGCAGGGGTTCCAGCCGACAATCTGGTGAGCGTTCCAGTTGACAGTGCCCTTCCAGTCGCCGCCGATGGTCCGCGGATCCTTCAGCATGATCGCGTTTCCGGGCAGGTTGTTTGGCTCGCCCGATGACCACTGCGTGTAGGTGCTGATGCGCCAGCCGCTGATCAGCATCGAGACGCCCTTGTTCGCGCCGGAGCCAAACTTTTGGTTCTTGCCGAAGGGCAGGTCGTAGACCGCCGAAAACTTCATGTAATGCGGGCGGTCGTTGAAGTAAAGCCCCTGCTGCTGGACGTTGGCGAAAGGATCGGAGAAGCCCCAGCGTTCGACCATCTTCGACAGAGTGTAGTTGCCGAGCAGCGTCAAGCCCCGGCCGATCCGCTGGTTGTAGTTGATCTGGAGCGAGTTGTACCAGATATTCGAGTCGTTCCGGCCCTGTTCAATCATGTCGCCCGTAAACTGCGGGAAGGGCCGCATGATCTGGTACCGCGAAATCTGGGTGGCCGTGTACAGGCCCGTGCCGGCAAATGGCGCGAGACCCTTGAACGGGTTGGGAACCTGCGTGTTGCAGTAGTCCGGCGTGCCGCCCTCGAGCAGGTTGCAGCGCTTGCGAACGTCGAGCGACGGAATGTTGTACGCCCGTTCGCTGTTGGCGCCGATCGTGCGGCTGCCCACGTAAGACGCCTCGAGCGTCGACGTGTCAGTCACCTGAAGCTGGAAGCCGAACGAGAACTGATGCACATAGGGCACGCGCATGTTCGGGTTGTACCAGTTGGTGTTTTGGCCGACGAAGGTGTTGTACCCGAGGCTGGCGCCAGCCGGCGTGAGGATTCCCGTCGGATAGGGATTGGAAAGCAGGTCGTTCCTGGCCAGCGTGCGGCCGCTGTCG
>JACADU010000185.1 GCA_013388415.1 Bryobacteraceae bacterium | reverse complement strand
AGGTGGCGCAGCCGTAGCCGTAGAGCCCGTCCTGGTCGGTGAGGATTTTGACGACGGCGAGGCGCAGTCCCGCCGGGGCGGTGGCGATGACCTGGACGTCTCGGATTTTCGGGGAGGGCAAGGCGCGGGTGGCGCGGGCGGCTTGTTCCTGGGCGGCCGCCGGGCGCGGGGTGACGGCGCCGGCGGCGGCGATGGCGAGCAAGGATCGTCGTTTCATTGGCATTATTTCCCCTGCCGGTCTTCCAGCATCCTCTGAAGGCTTTCGATCTGCCTCTGAATCTTCCTTTCGCGGCTGACCAGCGTCAACACATATATCGCAAGAATGGCCCAGACGGCGATGAGCCCGTAGGCCAGGTACTCGAAATTGCGGGCGGCGGCGTCGTTCATGGGTTCAGGACTCCTTGGAGGTCAGAGGGAATGCACGGCGCGGCGCATCGCGTCGAGCTCGCGCTGGCGGCGTTCCTGCAAGTAACGGACAGAGATGAGGACGAAGGCGAGCATCAACAGCGGCAGCCAGTTGCCGTAGAGCATGGCGCGATAGGCGCTGTCCATCTTGCCTTCTCCGTAAAGCACGGGCTGAGGGTGCTGCGTGCGGAACCACTTGATGGAAAAGAAGACGAAGGGGACGACGGAGAAGCTGAAAATCAGCATGACGGAAGAGAGGCGGGCTCGTTCTGTGGGCTCCTCGATGGCGCTGCGGAGGACGAGGTAGCCGGCGTAGAGAAGCCAGCAGATGAGCATTGAGGTGAGGCGCCAGTCCCAGGTCCACCAGATGCCCCATATGATGCGCGCCCAGATCATGCCGCTGATGAGGTTGGCGGCGCCGAAGGCGAGACCGACCTCGGTGACGCTGACCGCCATCGAGTCGTACCTGAGGTTCTTCGTCTTCAAGTAGGTAATGCCGAGAACAAGCGAGGCGAAGAAGCAAAGGAAGCAGGTGAAGGCGGCGGGGACATGGAAGAAGATGATGCGGAAGATGGCGCCCTGAAAGGCTTCATCGGGCAAGCCGGTCAGCATCACCAGCAGGTTGCGCCCGAGAAGGATGGCGGCCACGCCGCCGAGTGCATACAGGATTTTCTCGCTCATTGAATTACCCGACGAGGACAGTGTCGATGAGGACGACAGCCAGAGCAGTAAAGATGATATCGAAGCCGATGAGCAGACGCACCCAGGCCATTAGGTCGCCCTGAACGGGCTCGCCGGCGAGGATGGGCGTGGTGAGCTGCATGGCGGCCATGAGGCAGGGGATCAGCATGGGGTAGACGAGCATGGGCAGCATCAGCTCGCGCAGGCGCATGTTGACGGTGAGCGCGGAGAAGACAGTGCCGACGACGGCGATGCCCCAACTGGCCAGCAGCAGGACGAGCGCGAGCCAGAGGGGCTGCTGGGTCCAGCGGACGTTGTAGAAGACGCCGAAGACAGGCAGGCAGACGGCTTCGATGGCGGCGAGAAGGACATAGCTGGCGAGTGCTTTGCCGGTGAAGAGGGCGGCGCCGGAGACGGGCGAGGCGATGAGGGCGTCGAGGCAGTCGTTCGGAAGTTCGCGGGCGAAACTGCGGTTGAGGATGAGCGCGCCGGCGAAGGCGAAGACGAGCCAGAGGAGCCCGCCGGAGATCTCGCGGGTCAGGTCGGAGGTGGGGTTGAAGGCGAAGCTGAACAGAAGCAGGATGACGAGGGCGAAGCTGAGACTGGCGTTGAGCGCCTCCTTGGTGCGCAGCTCGCTGCGGAGGTCCTTGGCCATGACAATCCAGGTCTGGCGGAGGAATCTCGTCAAGGGCTACTCCTCCCCGTAGGTCCGATAGATCCATGTTGGATCGGAGAGCATTTCCGGGGCGCGCGGACCGGAGTGGATCAACCGTCCTTTCTGGATGAGGACGGTGTGCGTGGCGAGCTCCATCGCCTCGCGAATCTGGTGCGTGCTCATCAGCACAGTGGCGCCGCCGCGAATCGACTCGGAGAGCAGGCTCTGAAGGAGGGCGACAGCCTTGTCGTCCAGGGAAGTGAAGGGTTCGTCGAACAACAGGAGGCGGGGCGAATGAATGAAGGCGCGGGCGACGGCGAGGCGCTGCCGCATGCCGCGGGAGAACTCGCGGACGAGCGAGTCCTTCACGCGAATCAACTGAACGCGCTCGAGCCAGGCGTTGGCGCGCGCGGTGGAGTCGGAAAGGCCGTAGAGACCGGCGAAGAGCTTGAGGTTTTCGAAGGCGGAGAGCTCATCGTAGATGGCGATGCCGTGGCCGAGGATGCCGAAGGAGGAGCGGGAGCCGCGGTCCATGACGTCCTTGCCGAAGACCCTCACTTCGCCTTTGGCGGCGCGCGAAAGACCGGCGAGGATCTTGAGCAGCGTGGTCTTGCCGGCGCCGTTGCGGCCGAGCAGCGCGACGCACTCGCCGGGTTGGACTTCGAAACTGATGTCGCGGAGCGCGGGATAGTCGCCGTAGTATTTCCAGACGCCGTTGACGGTGAGCGCAGTCATCGCCGCGCGGAGCCTTCCTGTCCGGCGCCGCGAGAATAGTGCGCGGCGAAAGCGAGCGCCAGTGAAAGAATGGCGAGCGCGAGGAAGAACTTCCAGGAGCGCTCATAGCCGGGCGGTTGCATCACCTGAATGCGGGGTCCGTCCTCTTCGCTTCGTTCGGTGGCTTCCATGCGCTTCAACTGGCCGGCGCCAGAGACTTTGATGGAGTAATTGCGGTCCTTGATGGTGAAGATGGCGGCGCCGGTGGAGGGCTCGTTGCCGGCGGGTTCGAGACCCTGCCCCTCCACCTGGATGCCCTGCGGAACGACGAGCCGCGCGGGTGTGCCTTCATGGAGCACGCGTCCGCCAAGGGTCGCGCCGGCGGAAGCGGGCAGCTTGTAGCTGAGGTCGAAGCGGGTTTCGCCGGGCTTCACGGGGAAGTCGATGGTGAAGACCTGGCGTTCGCCGGTGGCGAGCAGGGGGCGGTCAACGGGAAGACCGCCGGGGGCGATGGCGCGCGCCATGCGGTTCTCGCCGGCGGCGGCGGGAATGTAGAAGCGCGCGGTGCCCTTGGGGGCGTACCAGGTGGTCTGGCTGTCGTTGTTATAAATGAGAGTCTCGTTGACGACGAGTTCCTGGCCGTCGGTCTCGACGAGAATCATGTGCTGGGTGACTTCGGCGGCGCTCACCTTGGGCAGGGCGTCATAAACGGCGATTTCGATCCGTGGCTGGTTGGGCTGAAGCTGGGCGCTGTAGCTGACGTTCTGGTATCGCGCCTGGATTAGGTGCGCGGAGGCGGCGTCGGCGTCGAGCCTGAAACGCCCCTGTGCGTCGGTGGAGCCGCTCGCTGCGGGCTGCATGCCCTTGTCCGTGAGCCGCGTGAGCGTCACCTGCACGCCGGACTGGGGCTTGCCGGTGGTTTTGTTGACGACCGTGCCTTCAATGGCGGCCATGGCGGGGAGTGAGACGAGCAGGAGGAAGAGGGGTTTCACCGCGTCTCCTCCTTGCCGGCGGTCATCGGCGCGCCGCATTCGCCGCAGAATTTCATCGCCTTGTCGAATTGAGCGCCACACTTGGGGCAGGCCCAGGTTTGCGGAGCGGCGGGTTTGGCGGCTTCGGGTTCAGGTTTGGGGGGCGCGGCGCCGGCGAGGCGGTCGATTTCGGCGAGAACCTGGGCGAGTTCGTTTTGCAGCCCGGTCTTGGTCTTCTCGTAGTCGGCGTCGGAGAGCTTGCCGAGGCGGAACTCGAAATTGAGGTCGCGCAGGTTTTCGTAAATGACCTGTTTCCGCTCTTCGAGGTGAGCCGCGGGGTCGGGCGGCGGCGGAGCGGGGACGTCCGAAGGACGGACGCGGAGGATGAGCATCATGACGCCGGCGATGACCACAAACGGGGCGATCATCAACGGTAGTTCGGGGACGGCTTGCATCAAGGTGTGATCTTACTCCATGCCGGACAGGTCTTTGTCGATGCGTTCGCGGTAGCGGTCGAGTTCGGGCGACGATTGAGGGGCCGCGGATTCGGCGCCGGCGGGCGGCTTTTTCAGGTAGCTCCGGAGCACGAGCCAAAGGGCGCCTGCGCCGGCGGCCAAGCCAATGTAGGGCATCGTCCACCCGAGCGCGTAAAAACCCTCCGAGGGCGGGCTCAGCAGAATGTCCCGGCCGTACTCGGCGGCGATGGCGTCGATGATCTCCCGGTCGCTCTTACGGCCTTCATCGACCATGGCCAGCAGCTTCAGCCGCACCGGGTCGCTGAAGTGGCAGTTGATCATGTTGCAGTCCGTGATGGAGGCGTTGCACCCGCACTTGCACTTCAGCGCCTGACCGAGCTTTCGGACGCGCTCGTTGGTGAGAGGCACGGCGGCGTTGAGGACCGCCGCGCCGAGCACGAGCGGGGCGAGCAGTCTACTTCGCTTTCGCAGTCTCGCGGGCGTAGACACCGACGACCTCCGTTTTCGCGTAGGCGAGCTTGACCTTGCTGGGGATGAGGCAGACCATGGTGCCGGCCATCAAAACGTAAAAGCCGATCCAGATCCAACTGACCAGCGGAAAAATGTAGGCCTGGATAATGGCGGCACGCTCGGTCTGCTGGCTCATGGAGGCGAAGTTCAGGTAGAGGTCTTCGTTGAGCCGGCGGCGGATGGCGACTTCGCTGGTGGGCTGCTCGCTCGCCTTGTAGACACGGCGTTCGGGGGACAGTTCGCCCAGAAAAGCGCCGTGCTTGAAAATGGCGATGGTGGCGCGCTGCCAGACGTAGTTGTCGTTTTCTCCGTCGTTGACCTGCTTGACGTGGAGGTCATAGCTGCCAAGGGTGAAGCGGTCGCCGATTTTGACTTCCTTGGTGGTGTCTTTGTTGAATGCAGCGCCGGTGTAGCCGATGAACATGATGACGATGCCCATGTGCACCAGGTAGCCGCCGTAGCGGCGGGTATTGCGGTGCGTAAGCTCGACCATGGCGCGCAGCAGGTTCATGTTGTTCTTCAGGGCGATAGCCCGCGAGCCCTTCCAGAACTCCATGACGACCGTGATGGCGACGAATGCGCAGAGCCCGAAGCTGACAAGCGCGTAGAAGTGGCGGACGCCGAAGGCGAGCAGGACGGCGGCCAGCGCGAGCCCGCCGAGCGTGGGCCAGCGGAAGGCTCGCTTGAGGCTCTCCCAGGAGCTGCGCCGCCACGCGATCAGCGGTCCGACGCCGGTCAGCAGCAGCAGGAACAGGCCGATGGGGATGTTCACCTTGTTGAAGAACGGTGCGCCGACGGTGATCTTCTCGCCCATCACGTACTCAGTGATGACGGGGAACATCGTGCCCCACAGGACGGCGAAGCAGGAAGCGAGCAGGATGAGGTTGTTGAACAGGAAGCTCGATTCGCGGGAGAGGACGCTTTCCAGCTGAGCTTCGCTCTTGAGGTAGTCGAGACGGGTCAGAATGAGCCACGCGGTGAAGCTGGTGGCGATGACGAGGAAGCCGAGGAACCAGGCGCCGAGCGAGGATTGAGCGAATGCGTGGACGGAGCTGACGACGCCCGAACGGGTCAGGAACGTGCCGAAGATGCAGAGCAGGAACGTGGCGGAAACAAGCACCATGTTCCAGACCTTCATCATGCCCTTCTTCTCCTGCATCATGACGGAGTGGAGGAAGGCGGTGGCGGTAATCCATGGCAGAAGAGAGGCGTTCTCCACCGGGTCCCAGCCCCAGTAGCCGCCCCACCCGAGCACGGCGTAAGCCCAGCCCTGCCCGAGCATGATGCCCATGGATTGGAAGCCCCAGGTGATGAGGGACCACTTCCGGGTCGTGTGAATCCAGGCTTCGCCGGGCTGCCGCGTGATGAGAGACGCCATGGCGAAGGCGAAGGGAACAATGAAGCCGACGTAGCCGAGGTAGAGGGCGGGCGGGTGGATGGCCATCAGCCAGTACTGGAGCAGCGGGTTCAGGCCCTGTCCGTCGGGCACGGAGGTGACGCCCTTGCTGACCGTAAGCACCTGGAAGGGCGGCTCAACAAAAACGTTCAGGATGCAGAAGAAGACCTGCGTGAACATCAGCACCGCGATGACCCAAGGCATCATCTGGCGGAACTTATTGCGGCTGGTCCAGACGACGACGGCGGAGAAGCAGGACAGCAGCCAGCTCCAGAGCAGCAGCGAGCCTTCCTGTCCGCCCCACCACGCGGCGAACTTGTAGACGAGCGGCATGGCGCGGTTGGAGCGCGAGACGACGTAGGCCATGCGGAAATCGCTGGTCATCAGCATGGCGACGAGGATGCCGCTGGCGAGGGTGGTGAGGAGGAAGACGCCGTAGACCGCGCGTTCACCGCTGACCTTCAGGAATGGTTTGTTGGCCAGGGCGCCGGCCACACTCGAGAGAAAGGCGTATGCGGCGACGCACAGGGCGAGCAGCAGCGAGAATGCCCCAAGAGTTTCCATGATCCCTTTAAGATCCTTTCAGACGGGGCGCCCGGATTTCGGGCGCGGAGATGGAAGAAAGATCAGGACTGCGAATTCAAGGGCCGGGCCGCGGGTTTGCCTCCCGGCGCGGCTTCGTACTTCGACGGACATTTGGCGGCGATTGACGAGGCGTGGAAGGTGCCGTCGGCGCTCATCTTGCCGTCGGCCATGGCTTGGGCGCTGTCGCGGAAGGTGTCGGGGAGGGGATCCTTGCCCGTGTAAACCACATTCAGGGTCAGGTTCCGCTCTTTCTCGCAGATGACGAAGTGGACGCGTTCGCCCTCGCGGCGGATGGAGCCGGGCACGACGTCGCCGGTGACGCGCACCCGTTTGGCCGCTTCGGCGCCCGAAGCGCTCTTCAGTTCAGAAATGGTCTTGTAGTAGGTCTTCGACTCGCTGATGCCGCTGGCGGCCAGCCACACGAGCGTCCCGATGATCGCAACGACGAGCACCGCAAAGCGGGCGTAGGTCTTCATGGCTCACCTTTCTTTCCAGTATAAGGCTTCCCGGGAGATCCCACTGGAGCGAAAAGCCCGCCTCTTCCCTCATTGAGGGATCTCAATGATTCGGCCGAGGCGGCCGATAGACGGGTGTGGGTCATCAGAACACGGGGTCCGGTTGTGACCGGGCGAACGTGAATCCGGCGTCGACGGCGCGGCGCTTCCGGGAGCTGTTCGAGAACATCCCGGACGGCGTCTACGAGTCGTCTCCGGATGGCAGGATTCTGGCGGCGAATCCTGCGTTGGTCCAGATGCTCGGATACTCCAGCGCCGAGGAGTTGCAGCGGGAGGGCGCTGCCGGCTTGTACATCGATCCCGAGCTGCGCGAAAGGAACAAGCAGATCCTGGAGCGCGAGGGAAGGCTGATCAATGCCGAGCTTCACCTGCGGCGCAAAGACGGATCTCCGCTGATTGTTCTCGAGAATTCCAGGGCCGTAAAGGACGAAGAGGGCAACGTCCTCTACTATCAGGGCACACTGACGGATATCACCGAACGGAAACACGCTGAGCAGGAGCTGAGAGCCGCGCGCGATCAGGCGCTGGAGACTTCGCGGCTGAAGTCGCAGTTTCTGGCCAACATCAGCCATGAGTTGCGGACACCCCTCAACGCCGTGATGGGCATGTCGCAGATTCTGATGTCCCTGCCGATGGAGCCCGCCGCGCGGGAGTGCGCGGAGACGATTCATCTGTCGGCCCGGATCCTCATGGACCACATCACGGAGATCCTCGACTTCTCGCGGATCGAGGCGGGGCGGCTGGAGCTGGAGTCGATTCCTTTCGATCCGCGGGAACTCATCCACCAGGCGGCGACGATGCTGGCGGCGCGGGCGGCGGACAAGGGTTTGCTGCTGCTTGCCTGGGCGGAATCCGACGTGCCAGGCGAAGTGTATGGCGATCCCGCGAGGCTGCAACAGGTCCTCGTCAACCTGCTGTCCAACGCCGTGAAGTTCACCGACCGGGGAGAAGTGGAGCTGCGGGTCTCCAGGAAGAAGTGCGGCGCGGGGCGGTGCGTCCTCCGCTTCGCCGTGCGCGACACGGGAATCGGGATCCCGGCGGAGGCTCGATCGGTGATCTTCGAACCGTTCCGGCAGGCCGACGGCTCGACGACGCGCCGTTATGGAGGGACCGGGCTGGGTCTGGCGATTGTGAGAGAGATCCTGGACCAGATGGGTTCCCGCATCGAGTTGCAGAGCCAGCCGGGCTCGGGTTCGGTCTTCAGTTTTGAACTCGAGGCTCCGGCCGGATTGACGGAGTCCAGAGCGCCTCTGGAAGGGGAGATGCTGTTGCTTGAGCCGAATCTCGCGGCTCGGCGTGTGGCGGAAGCCTGGGCGCGTGGCTGGGGTGCGGCGGTCACAAGCGCGCGCGACTGCGGCGAACTGGCGCGGCTGCTCGCCGGTTCCAGTCGAAGGGGGGCCATCCGGGCCATCGTCGCCAACGCGGCAGCCGTCCCGCCGGGCGGCAACACCCTTTGGCAAGCGCTGGCGGAAATGCCGCAGACGACACGGCCGGCAGTGATTCTGGTAAGCGCCTGGGACTCCGCGGCTGACGCGAACGAGGTTCCTGCCGGGTTCGGCGCAGTCAGGCTCAAGATGCCAGTGAACGAGCACGAGCTGATGCGCGCGCTGGAGCGGCGAGACGCCGCACCCCCGCCGGGATCGCTCGAGGCT
>JACADU010000097.1 GCA_013388415.1 Bryobacteraceae bacterium | reverse complement strand
TAGGCCACCATCTTCTCCGAGTTGTCGACCGCGATCACCTTCGCCGCCCGCTGCGCAAGTAATTGAGAAAACGTCCCTTCGCCCGCCCCCAGATCCGCGATGACCATCGGCGGCATCAACTTGAGGAGCATCTCCGCCAACCCCTTCCAGGAGCGTCCCGGCAGGTAATGCCGGCCAAACTTGCCCGCAAGTTCATCAAAATAGGCTCGAACCTTGTCCTGACGCCGCTGCATGGCCAGACGCAGGGCGCGCCGGTCCCGGTCAGCCTGCGCGATCTCGCGCGAGGCGCTGGAAAGCAGCGCCCACATCGGCTCAACCGCTTCTCTGTCAAGACGATAGTGGACATTCTTCCCCGCCCGCCGGTCCTCCACCAGCCCTGCCTGCTTGAGCTGCGCCAGATGCGTCGAGAGCGTGCTCTGACTCATCGCAAGGATCTCTTGCATCTCGGCAACGGTCAGCTCTTCATGCTCCAGAAGCAACAGGATGCGCAGGCGGTTTGGGTCGGAAACGGTTTTCAGCGATTTGAGGATTGACTGCATCGTGCCCTCACAGCTATGATATCAACGTATCGTGATTGGTCGATACTTATTTTGAAAGGAGATCGCATGGCTGCCACGCTGAATCCTGTCGCGACCGAATACAAAGTCGCCGATATCAACCTTGCCGATTGGGGGCGGAAGGAAATCACAGTCGCCGAAGCCGAGATGCCGGGGCTCATGGCCATCCGCGAGAAATATGCCGCGGACAAGCCCTTGGCTGGCGTGCGTGTCACCGGATCGCTGCACATGACGATCCAGACGGCGGTGCTGATTGAGACCCTGGTGGACCTTGGCGCGACGGTTCGCTGGGCAAGCTGCAACATCTTCTCCACGCAAGACCACGCGGCGGCGGCGATCGCCGCTGCCGGCGTGCCGGTGTTCGCCTGGAAGGGCGAGACACTCGAAGAGTACTGGGATTGCACCTACAGAGCAATCAGCCATGCCGGCGGCAAGGGACCGCAGTTGGTGGTGGATGACGGCGGCGACGTCACCCTGCTCATCCACAAGGGCTACGAACTCGAGGAGGGCTCCGATTGGGTCAACACACCATCCGGTTCCCATGAAGAAAAAGTCATCAAAGACCTGCTCAAGAAGGTCTATTCGGAGAACCCCCGCCGCTGGCACGAAATTGTGAAGGAATGGCGCGGCGTCTCCGAGGAGACGACCACTGGCGTCCACCGGCTCTACAAGATGAAGCAGGAGGGCAAGCTCCTGGTTCCGGCGATCAACGTGAACGACTCGGTGACGAAGTCGAAGTTCGACAACCTTTACGGCTGCCGCGAGTCGCTGGCTGACGGCATCAAGCGCGCCACCGATGTCATGCTCGCCGGCAAGGTGGCGGTTGTCTGCGGCTACGGCGACGTGGGGAAGGGCTCGGCGCACTCGCTGCGCGGCATGGGCGCTCGGGTCATCGTCACTGAAGTAGACCCCATCAACGCGCTTCAGGCGGCGATGGAAGGCTTCGAGGTGACCACCGTCGAAGATACCCTCGGCAGGGGCGACATCTACGTCACCTGCACCGGCAACTGCGACATCATCACTCTTGAGCACATGGAGAAGATGAAGGATCAGGCGATTGTCTGCAACATCGGCCACTTCGACAACGAGATTCAGGTGGACCGCTTGAACAGCGCGCCGGGCGTCACCAAGCTGAACATCAAGCCGCAGGTGGACAAGTACACCTTCCCGGACGGCCATCAAATCTTCATGCTGGCCGAAGGGCGCCTGGTGAACCTCGGCTGCGCGACGGGTCACCCCAGTTTTGTCATGTCCAACAGCTTCTCCAATCAGACCCTGGCTCAGCTCGATCTGTGGAAGAACCGGGACGTCTACAAAGTCGACGTCTATACACTGCCCAAGAAGCTCGACGAAGAGGTGGCCCGGCTGCACTTGGAGAAGATCGGCGTCAAGCTGACGCGGCTCACAGAGAAGCAGGCCGAGTACCTCGGCGTGCCGGTGGACGGCCCCTACAAGCCCGACCACTACCGCTACTGATCCTGTAAACTTTCCCGCCAGCCCGAACAGAGCGGGCGGCGAGACGTATTCCCCAGCATGGGTGCTATCCGTCTTGCCGCCCGCGCGCTTTTGAAGTCGCCTGTTTTCACTTTCGTCGCCGTGCTCTCATTGGCGCTCGGCATCGGAGCGAACACGGCCATGTTCACATTGGTGGATCAGGTGCTGCTCCGTCTCCTGCCGGTCAGGAATCCCCACGAACTGGTGCAGTTCAGGCTGGAAGGCGGGCGGGTCGGGTCCCAGAGCGGCGACGGCCGCCACACGTTCGCCCATCCGCAGTATTTGGACTTCCGGGACCGCAACACGGTTCTCAGCGGCTTGGCGGGCTACCGGGTGGAGAACACCGGGCTGACCTGGGGCGACCGCAGCGAGATGGTCAGTGTCGGCTTGGTCTCGGGCAATTACTTCGAAGTTCTCGGCGTGCTGCCGCACGCGGGGCGGCTGCTCGGCCCGCAGGACGACCGTTTCAAGAACCAGCATCCGGTCGCCGTCCTGCAATACGACTTCTGGAGGAACCGGTTCGCCGGGCGGACGGAGATCATCGGGTCTAAGATCCAACTCAATGGCGCGCCCTTCACCGTGATCGGCGTTGCCGCGCCTGGCTTCGAGGGTACAGACGTTGGGATCCCGACCAAGGTTTGGGTGCCGGTGATGATGAAGCCGGCGATCACCACCAACTGGGACGCGCTTGACGATACGCGCGACGCGTGGTTTTACCTGATCGGAAGGCTCAAGCCGGGTGTGACAATCGAGCAGGCTCAATCCTCGCTGCGGGTCACCTACAGCCAGCGGCAGCAGGACTAGCTGAAGGTAGAGATGTTCCAGAAGTTCCCCGACCAGAAGGAGCGGTTTCTCAAGCAGGTCTTCACCCTGATCCCGGCAGCGAAGGGCCAGTCGTCGCTGCGGGAGAGAGCCGAGCGCCCGCTCGTCCTTCTGGAGTGCCTGGTGGGGGTGGTGCTGCTGATCGCCTGCGCGAATGTGGCGAACCTGCTCCTGGCCCGAGCAGCCGCGCGGCAGAAGGAGATGGCGGTGCGAACGGCGCTTGGCGCCAGCCGGTGGCAGATTGTGAGGCAACTCCTGATGGAACACTCGATGCTGGCATTTCTGGGCGGCCTTGCCGGCCTTGCCATCAGCGTTCCTCTGGCGAGCGCCCTGATCCGCTTCATTCCGATCAATCCTGCCGACCTTTCGCTCACGACAACGCCGGACCTGCGCATCCTGCTCTTCACCGGCGGGGTGACGATACTGACAGCTTTGGTTTTCGGCCTGACGCCCGCGCTCCAGGCTTCGCGCGTCGAGCCTGGTTCGACGCTCAAAATGGAGGCGGGCGCCGTCTCCGCAGGGCACGGCCACGTGAGGCTGCGAAAGACTCTGGTGGCCTTCCAGGTGGGACTGGCCACGTTGCTGCTGATCAGCGCCGGCCTTTTCGCCCGGACACTGCGGAACCTGCACAGCGTGGATTTGGGCTTCAAGACCGAGAGCGTGGTCATGTTCGGCGTTCGGCCGGCGACGGTTTACGAGGACAGCCGCAAGCTCCAGGTCTACCGCGCCCTGCTCGAGAACCTGAAGGCGGTGCCAGGCGTAAGAGCCGCGGGCGCCAACCGCACAAGGCTGCTCACTGGCGGGCGTTGGGACTCCGCCATCACCATCCCCGGCGTCCCGGACAAGCCGGGCAACACGCCTTGGAGTTTCTTCAACGCGGTGACGCCGGGCTATTTCGAAGCGCTGGGCATTCCGGTGATCGAGGGCCGGGACTTCACGTGGAACGATTGGGGCACGGACAGGTACAAATGCCTGGTCAATCAGAAGCTGGTTGACGATTACCTGGAAGGGGTAAGCCCGGTCGGGCGGATGATGGCTCAAGGCCGCGGTTCAACGCCGGACATGGAGATCATCGGCGTGTTCGCCAACACGCGCTATGAGAATGTCCGCGGCGAGATCCCCAGGCAGACCTTCGTCGCCATGGGCGCGAAGCAGCGGATCAAGTTCATGAACTTCCTGAACGTGTATGTTCGCGTCGAGGGCGACCCGGACGCGGTCATGCCCCAGTTGAGATCGGCGGTGCAGAGAACCGACCCACACCTGATCGTCTCCGACATGCGGACGATGGACGAGCAGTTGAACCAGCGCCTCACGACGGAGCGCATGCTGTCCCACCTCTCTGTCGGATTCGCCCTGCTGGCGACGCTGCTGGCGCTGGTGGGGCTGTATGGAGTCCTGGCGTTCCTGGTCGAGCGCAGGACGAAGGAGATCGGGATCCGCATGGCGCTCGGGGCCGAAAGAGGGAGCGTGGTGCGGCTGGTGCTGGCGGAGGTGGTCTTGCTGATTGCCGCTGGCATGGCCGCCGGGGCCGCCGCCGGGCTGATGGGCGGGCGGTATGTGGAGTCGCAACTATTTGGCGTCAAGGCGCGCGACCCGCTCGTCTTCGGCGTCAGCTTGTTCCTGTTGCTGTGGGCTTCGCTGGCGGCGGGGTTGATCCCGGCGTGGCGCGCCGCCCGGATCGATCCGATCCGGGCTCTCCGATACGAGTGAAAGTCAGCTTCTGGCAGCGACCGTGATGCGCGCGTCTTCTCGCAGCGCTGCCGCCTTGTCGGTGGCTTCCCACGTAAAGGTCTCGCCTGTGCGGCCGAAGTGGCCGAAGGCAGCGGTGGCGCGATAGACCGGCCGGCGCAGCTTGAGGTGATCGATCATACCCTTGGGCGTCAGAGGGAAGTGCGCGCGGACGAGCTCCACCATCCGCTCTTCGTCGATGACCCCCGTGCCGAAGGTGTTGACGAGCACGCTCACGGGCTCGGCCACGCCGATCGCGTAGGCCAACTGCACTTCGCAGCGCGAGGCAAGGCCGGCGGCAACCAGGTTCTTGGCGATGTACCGCGCCATGTAGCAGGCCGAACGGTCCACCTTCGTGGGATCCTTGCCCGAGAAAGCGCCGCCGCCGTGCCGCCCCATGCCGCCGTAGGTGTCGACGATGATCTTGCGCCCGGTGAGGCCAGTATCGCCGTGCGGACCGCCGACTTCAAAGCAGCCGGTCGGGTTGATGTAGATCTTCGTGTTCGCGTCGACCATCTCGGCGGGAACCACCTTCATGATGATCTTCTCGCGGATGTTCTCCACCAGACCGTCGGGCATGGCGTTGGGCTTGGTGGGATGCGGGTCGTGCTGGGTCGAGACGACGATGGCGTCGATTCGCGAGGGCCGGCCGTTTGAGTACTCCACCGACACCTGGCTCTTGCCGTCGGGTCTCAGGTGGGGCACTTCGCCATTCCTGCGGGCTTCGCTCAGCCGCTGCGTCAGTTTATGGGCCAGCATGATGGGCAGCGGCATCAGCTCGGCGGTCTCGTCGCAGGCGTAGCCGAACATCAGCCCTTGGTCGCCCGCGCCGCCCGTGTCGACTCCCATGGCGATGTGCGGCGATTGCCCGTGGATGAGATTGATCACGGCGCAGGACTTGTAGTCGAAGCCGTAGTCGGAGTTCGTAAAGCCGATGTCCTTGATGACTCCCCGGACAAGATCGGGCAGATCCTTGAAAAACGTGAGATTCTTCGTCGTGATCTCGCCGGCGACAATCACCGTGCCGGTGGTGACCAGCGTTTCGCACGCCACGCGCGCATTCGGGTCTTCGGCGATGATTGCGTCGAGAACGGCGTCGCTGACCTGATCGGAGATCTTATCGGGGTGCCCCTCAGTGACGGACTCCGACGTGAAAATGTGACGGCTGACGTCGGCCAATGTAGTTTCCCTCCAGGGTGAATTTGAGCGCCAGGAGGCCCTGCCGGTCAGGCGCGGGCACACGATGGGCAGCAGTGTTCAGCGGATGAACCCTATGTTTCAGTCTACGCAAGCCGGCCCACCCGGTCAAACACCTTTCGTTGAGTGGAAACGTCCCCTCCCGAACAGCGCCATTTCGTCCCTGAACGGTGAAAGGGCCCTGGACGCGGCCAGGACCCTTTCAGTCAGGCTTGCGGAGAGCCGGCGCTTCCGGCGCGGCTATTGGGCTGAGATGGCGATGGTGGACCCGTTGGCGTAGAACTGCTGGCCAGGGGTTGGTTCGATGACGAGGCCAAGCGGCCGCGCATTGCCGGTGGTGGCGTCGGCGGGAATACGGAAGATGACCTCGTAGACGCCAATCAGGTTTTCGGCCAGGTGGGCCGAGATGACGTCCACGCCCTTGTCGTCGATTCCGACGGCGATCGCGGCGCGGATCTTCTGGTCAGGCGAGCCGACGCGGTTGGTATCCGCCTGAGGCGTGGTCTGCCCGAGTCCGATGACATAGACGCGGACCACTTCGCCTCGCCGCGCCGGGAAGTTCGGCGTGACGCGGAGCCCGTCGCTGCGGATGGCGATGGCCGCGCGCGCGCCTCCGAGAGTGTCTTCCAGAATCCCGGGGCCGACCGGCCGGACCGGCACGCCGGTGACCAGAATCTCGCCTCCGCTGGTGACGCGGACATCGGTGGCGGTCGCGCCGGCCAGCCCGTAAGGAGCCTGCACGAGCGCGGTCTCCACACCGTTGATGTTGGCCACTTGCAGCAGCGGCGCGTACTCGACTTGTCCCGCGAAGCGGAATTCGACGGTCACGCCCTCGATGTTGTACGGCAGTTGAGCCGTCATCATGTTGGCGTTTCGCTCACCGCGAACGTTCGGGGCGATGCCCGGGCCGGTGATCAGCACCAGGCTGCCGGGAACCACTCCGACTTCACCCGTGGCGAAGTTGGTGAAGCTCTGCGTGGTCAACACCGGACCCGGCAGGCGTGAGTTGAGGCTCCATGTGATGGGCGTGAAGTTCTGAAGCGTCGCAGTGACCTGAATCGGCCCGGCGGTCGAGCCCGCGGTGACTGTCACCGAAGCCTGGCCGTTGGCGCCAGTTGTCGCCACCGCCGGGCTGACGGTTGCGGACCCCTGCGTCACGGCGAAGTTCACCTGGACGTTTGGCACCGGTTGGTTCGCCTGGTCGAATACGAGAACGACCAGCGGACTCGGGAACTGCGTGTTGATGACAACTGTAGGCTGATTGTCCCCCGAGACTTTGCTGAACCCGGTGACGACATTCTCGATCGTCAGAGTGTAGGTGGCTACTTTCTCCGTCCCGGAGATTCTCACCCTCACCTGGAAGCTGCCAGCGTTGGGACCCGCAACGACACGGGTTGAAACCCGTCCCGAGGAGTCCGAAGTGTTGACTGTATTGTTGAGAGTGAGCGATCCCGCGGTCACGATTTCCCAGGCAACGGCGACGTTAGGAAGCGGGTTCCCTGCCCCGTCCTTGATCACCGCGGTCAACGACTGAGTGAACTCCTGCCCGGGCTGCGCTTTCTGATTGTTGCCGCCCGTGATTTCCGGGGCCGTGGGATCGCCCGGGTCGACCGTGACCGAGAACGATCCGTGCACATTGTAGCCCGTGCCAACATCCACGTTGAAGATCGTAGTACCCGTCTTGCCAGTGGCTCTCAGGTTGCAGGAGGCAATACCCGAGCCGTCGGTCAGGACCGTCAGACCTTCGCAGAAGACGACAGGTCCGGCAGCGGGATCCGTGTTCCCACCCGTCAAGGTGATGCCGACACCCGGAATCGCCTGCGTCGTGAAGCTGGTTGCGGTCACCGAGACCCGGATCGCATCGCTCAGAGTCTCACCCAGCTTCATCCGGAAGTTGCGGCTTTCTTCGGGCTTGAGGACTTGAGATGTCGGGTGTCCACGGAAAATGCCAGGGGCGGGCGGCGCATATCCGACAACGGTAAACGTGACGGCTCCGACGTCGCTGGTTGCGGTCACATAATAGGTCCTGTAGGTCTCGTAGAGTTCCGTCACTCCTGTCAGAATGCCGGTGACTGAAGCGTAACCATCGGCGTCCGTGACGTTAACGCTGCCGGAACTGCCACCGCTGTAATCCGTGATGAGGAATACATTCTGGCCCGTCGAGGCCCACTGGATTGATTTGCCGGCGAGGGGCTTGCCGTCGCTCCCGATTGCTCTGATTTTCAGCTCAAGCGGCAGGATGCCCGTCTGCATTGGACGGAGTGCGCCATGTCCGGAAACCATGACAAGGCCGGCGGCGCCGGGCGTGCCGCCGCCGCTTCCACCGCCGCCACCGGTGCTGCCGGAGCCGACGGCAACGTTTATGCTGACCCCCCCGATGACGAAAGTCACTGTGAATGATCCACCGCTGGAGGGCGCAGTGATGGTTGCCGTGGCATATCCGAGCTGATTGGTGGAGGTTGACGCGTCGGAAACCGTACCGGCCGAGGATGTGATGTTCACCGGAGCGTTCGCCACCCAGCGTCCAAGCGAGTCCATGGCGCGCACATAGATGGGACGATCCAGCAC
>JACADU010000015.1 GCA_013388415.1 Bryobacteraceae bacterium | reverse complement strand
GCCACGCGCTTCCCTTCCGGCCAGGAGCAACCGGATTGCGCGGTCAACGGCATCGCGGCCGCGAACAAGCCGGTTGAGAAGAGAGAAAGCGCCTTTTTCATCGGATTCGATCCCCCTGCTATTTCATCGGCAGCCGCCGCTCGCCTCCGTAAATGGTGAGCAGCGGATGCTTCACATAGGCGCGGTACTCATAGATGCCGTCCGGATTGAGGTCCGGCACCTGCATCGTGAAATCGCCCGGCGCCGCCATGGTTCTGGACGGCCCTTCCTGCCAGGGAATCGAGCGGTCGCTCGCGTCCAAACCGATGATGCTGCGATATTGGAATCCAACCACCAACGACGGCGTCTTCCCCATATCGCGCAGCGAGCCGCTCAGCGAAGCCGTCCTTGTCGCCGCGTCGAACCTCGCCGCGCCCGTTTCGAGCTTCGGCGGAGTGAAAGCGGGCTTGACGTGGGTGATCTTGAGCACGATCGGATTCGGCCAGCGGCTGTTGTCCTGAAGGCGGTGCGTGAACATGGCGCGTATGTGCAGGCCGTCGGCTTCCTGCTTCAGGCTCGGCAGCGGATTGACCTCCGGCCGGTACTCGAGGACCCTGCCATTCTGTCCAAGCACGGTCACCGCGGACTGCGGCGAGGCCTGAACGCTCTTCAGGACGAAGTCCTTCCACTGCGCCCGGACCCATCTTTCCGGCTGCTGCTTCACGATCGCATAAACCGTGTCTTCGTTCTTCGCCTTGGTGAACCAGATGTTCTGCTCATTGGTGATCGCCCACGGACGCACGTTGTAGATCGCTTCCTGGTTCACCTGCATCCACAAGGCAACCTCGCGCAGCCGCTCCTCCTGTTCGATGGGCAACTCTCCGTCGGGCTTGGGTCCGATGTTCAGCAGCAGGTTGCCGCCCTTGGCTCGCGTCTCGACGAGAAGGTCGATGATCTGGCCGCCGGTCTTGTAGTTCTCGTTCTGCGGCTGATACTGCCACGCGGTCCCCATCGTGAAGCAGGCTTCCCACGCGCCTTCCAGCGGAATGCCCGGCACGTATAGTTCCGGAGTCTGAATCGCTCCGCGGGTAACGACCGTGTCTGGCTGGAGCTTCCAGGCGAGCTCGCGCAGACCGTGCGGCTCCCCGTCGAAGAAGACGACATCGATGGGACCGTACTTCGTCATCAGTTCCTCCACCTGCGCGAGATCGAGCTTCATCAGCCCGGGGTTGTTCCGGGGCTGAACGCCGGGGATGCCGCGCTGAACGTCGATCTTGTTCTTCCAGAGCCACCAGAAATCGTCGGGCGAAAAGTAGATGCCCGCGGCGATGCCTTGCGCGCGGAAAGCGTCGAGAACTTCGCGCGTGATGTCGCGCTTGAAGGGCGTGTTCATGATGCGGAAATCGGTCGTCTTCGTGTCCCACATCGAGAAGCCCGAGTGGTGCTTGGTTGTGAAGACGACGTACTTGATGCCCGCCAGTTTCGCGAGCGCAGCCCAATCCCGGGGCTCGAATTTGCGCGGGTTGAACGTCTTCGGCAGATCATTGAAGAACCTGTTCGTATAGGCCTCGTCGGCGCCCGCCAGCGAGTGCGAAATCACGACTCCGGTCTGGCTGTCGACTGACCAGTGGATGAACAAGCCAAAGCCCATGTCGCGAAACCACTCGAGCCGCTCCGCCTTGTTCAGCGAACCCGGCGGGATTTCGCGCTGCGCGGGCAGAAGCATTCCGCCAAGAAGAAAACCGATTGTGAGGCGCCGCATATTGACGCCCATTATAGTTTCCCGCGCGAAGCCGCCGGCAGCCGGAGTTTGTGCCACGGAGTTTGGGCCACGCTTGGCCGGGACCCAAGCGGGGTGTATAGTGTTCCACATCCAGCAATCGCAAGCCTCTGGAGAAGTGATCTCGCATGGATCTTCCGGTGCTGAAGTATCTGGATATTCTGATCGGCCTCGCGGTCGTCATGCTCATGGGCTCGGTTCTGGTCACGGCCGTGACGCAGTTCGTTCTGTCCGTTTCGTACGCCCGCGCGCGATACCTGAGAGACGGCTTGAGCAGCCTCGTCCAGCAGATCGACAGGGAGAGGCTTCCTGAAAAGACCGCGCTCTACATCGCCTCGCGGCTCCTTCGCAATCCGCTCATCGGACGCGCGCCCTCGCCGCTGGGTATGGTCTTCACGTGGATTCGCAACCGTGGCCGGCTGCTGCTGGGGAAGGCGGAGTTGCCCGGAGTGAATCCCGCCGACGTCATCCAGCGTGAGGAATTGGTTCTCTTCCTGCTGCAATGGGCGGCGGGGGAGGGCCTGCTGCTGTCTCAGGATGAAGACAGGTACTCTCAACAGGCGGCGAGGAGGATTCACAAGACGCTGGAAGCCTTCGCGGGAGCCAGCCGGGCGGCAGCCGAGGCTTCCATCCATGCGTTCATCGGCCATTGGAAGGACGGCAGGTGGCGGGCGTGGCGGATTCTGCCCGCCATCTGGCAACTGATTGGCAGCTCCGGATTGGGGATCGGCTCCCGCCTCGCCAGCACCTGGCGTATCTACCGCGCCATCCTCGACCGGCGGCTCGAGTCGGAGGCGGCGAAGATCCGCCAGTCGCTCAATGCGGCGCTCGCCCAGCTCGGCGTTCAGCCGGACGAGGCGTTGAAGAAGATTCGGGAGCGCGCCGTCGGCAACGAGCGCGCGTACCCCGGCGCGGCTGCACTCTCCTGGTATGCCGACGCCATCGCCTCCACGGTTTCGGCTCAACTGCTGGGCCGCGTGAATACATGGTTCGACAACGTGATCGCGCGCGTCGCCGACAACTTCTCTCTCGAGGCCAAGATCTGGTCCGCCGCCGCCGCGCTGATCATCGTCTTGAGCGTCCAACTGGACTCTTTGGCCCTGCTCAGGCGGCTCGAGACCGACGACAAGCTCCGCGCCCTGCTTGTCGAGGAGGCGCAGCAGCAGAGCAAGGCCTATGAAGAGGCCGAAAAGAAGCTCAAGGAAGCGCAGTAACTGGCCCAGAGCGCTGAACCGGGCCAAAAGAGCGGCGCCGACCCGGATCGCGAGAAGCTGGCGATGAACCTGGCAGCCGACGCCAAAGTCCGCATCGCCGAACAGCTCGCCGTGATGCGCGAACCGAAATTCGCTCTCATTCCCGGCTACTTCATCTGGCAGCCCGTGGCGAACGTCGAAATGACCGCCCGGCACTTGCGGGCGGAAGGCGAATGCGAGACCCTTCCTCTCGAAGCGGTGCTCAAGGTGGACGCCAGGCGCTACGCGCTGAAGCTGGGCAAGGATCCCAACCGGCGGCTCCAGGAGCTGGCGACCGCAATCCGCGCGGCTCAGGCGCCGGTGGCGGTCCGCCTGGACGCGCAGCGCCTGCGCCTCGTGGCGGCTTCCCCGGAGACGCTGGAGATCGCCATTGAACGGCCTCCCGCGGCCAGGTGTTACCTGTCTGCCGTGCCGCCGCGGGAGTGGCGGCGCCCGAACTTCTGGACGTGGAGCACGCCGGCCGATCCGCCCGCGCCGCTGGCCTTCAAAGCCGTGGATATCGACGGGCTGGAACGCAAATTCCCGGGTATTTTCCTGTCGTTTGTGCTCCTCAGCCTCGGCGGACCCTTCTGGTACAACGTGCTGAAGAAGGCGCTGAACTTCCGCTCGATGCTGGCGTTCAAGGACGACGAGGAGCGAAAGGCGCGCCAGGCAGACCAGACGCGGCCGCGGACGCAGAGCCGGCCGTAATCCCGCTTCAGCCGCCGCACACTATCGTCTCCAACCGTGCAGGTAACCCACGACGCCTCGGATGAGGTCTTCTTCGGCTCGCGCGGTGTAAGGCGACACGCGCGGCTCGTAGCCCCCCAACGGCAACTCCGCCGCCGTCAGCAGATAGCCGAGCCAGCCGTTCGCGT
>JACADU010000208.1 GCA_013388415.1 Bryobacteraceae bacterium | reverse complement strand
GTGTCTTTGTCGCTGTAGGACGCTGGGCGGACAGTGACCCGTCCGCCGTCGATTTCGATCGTCACCGGACTGCTGTTGCTGAGCACGAGTTCGCCCGGATCGACCTGGGTCTCGAGGAGCTGGCTTTCTCCGGGTCTCAACTGAAGGCGATGGATGGTGAGGAGGGCCTTCAGCGCGCCGGGCTGTTTGAGATTGAGGGAGTACTTCGCCTCGCCTTCGATGAAGCCGCGGACGGGGAGCGGCTCTCGAGGCGGGGCGCCGGGCTTGGGCGGCGGGCTGGCGATGGAGCGAAGGAAGGCCAGACTCATCCTTGGAAAGGTTGCATGGCCTTCAAGCAGCGGCTCGCCGTCGAGATTCAGGCGGGCGCGGGCGTTGAGGAACTGGCCGGATTCACCGCGGATGGCGCACTTCAGAGTCAGGCCGGCTCCGCCGGAGCCGGTCACGCTGCGGAAATCGAGCATTTCCAGCCTCCGGTCGTTGACGCGAATCTCCGGCGCGGTCACCGAGCCGTCGATTCCGGTCCATTTGATGCCGGCGGGGCTGTAGGCGAGCGCAACGGTGAGGTCGGCGGTCAGGAGGCCGTCGATTCGGAGGGCATCGCCCTGAAGGTCCTCGATTTCGGCCAACCTCAAGCTGGACGTCTTCAGGTTGATCGTAGCGGAGCCGTTCTGGAAGTCGCCCTCGACGTGGCGGAGCCGTCCAGAGAGTTCGCCGGTCATGGCGTCGAGAACGAGCTTGCCGTGGAAGTCTCCGTTCGATTGAGTCGCCAAGGCGAGCGAGATCTTGTGGACGTTCTCGTTTCCCAGCCTGGCTCCGGAGCCGCTGATGCGCACATTGAGAGCGGGCGCGCCGGCGGGCCCGCTGGCCTCGACGGTTCCATCGAGGACGCCGCTGACCGGCGACTTCAAGCGGAAGAGGCCGAGGACGCGCTGGACTTCAGCGTGTTCGACGCGCAGGGAGAGGCCGAGGGGGCTCGACCAATCCGCTTTCCAGTCTCTCAATTGAACGGAGAGATCGGCCTTCAACGAGGCGCCGTGCTGTTTGAGGGCGAGGCCGGAGAGAACGAGCCTGTCTTGGGAGACTTCGAACTGCGTGTCGAGCGAATCGAAGGCCGCCTCGTCCACGCGGGCGTTCCGCAGGCTCAGCTTTCCGGCGATGCGCGGCTGCTCGAGCGGGCCGCGGACGTTGGCGTGGACCCTCGCCTCGCCGTTGTCGAGCCGGAGCGGAAGCGAGAAGTTCGGATCGCGGGAGAGGAGAGCGACGACCGGCTCGATGTCGCGGATGCTGGTGGTCAGCAGGCTGGCATCGAGTTCCCGGCCGAGCACGCCACGAACATTGAGGCGCGAAGACGGCGTGGTGAGCGAGGTTCCGTCGAGGCGGAGCAGGTTGTCGCGCCGGTTCCAGGCGGCGGTGACCGAGCCGCCGACGGGCACGGCGCCCTCGGCCGGCTGCACGCTGAGCGAAGCAGCCACTTCTTCCACAACAATCCCCCCCTTGCCGAATGCCGCCTTCAACATGAGAGGGCCGCCGGCTGTTCCGCTCCACGCGTATGGCCTGTCCAGCAACACCCGCTGAACTCTCTCGACGTTCACCTCGGAGAGGACGGCCGAAACGTCCAGGGATTTCCAGTTTCGGATCGTGGCTTCCCCCGCGCCGCTACCGAAGGCGGTGGAGAATGACAGGCGGCGCAGTTGCAGCTCGCCGCGGACAAAGTCGAAGGAGCTCTCGAGTGAAGCCTGCTCGACGTTCACGCCGGCGGCAGTGAACGCGATGCCCGATGCGTTTAGGGTACCCGCGGCGGAGACCCGGCCGCTGGCCAGAGCGAGCCTGCCGGAAATGGCCGCGCCGCCGCGCCCGATGCCGAGTTGAGGGAAGTCGGCGAGCCGGAGCCGGCCTTCGTACTGCGTCCGGATTTCGAACGGGCTGAAACCGATCTCGCCGCTCAGGGAGAGGCGGCTCTCGCCGGCGCGGGCGGAAGCTGATTCGAGGAGCAGGCGCCTGGTCTCGAGCCAGCCCGTCAGCTCGAAGGCGGGCTTGTATCCTTCGGGAAGTTGCACTTCCGCGATCGAGGCGTTCGTCCGGTAACGTTTGTTGGCCGCGTCGAAAGCCAACTGGAGCTCGAGTCCTGATGCACGGACATCCATGGGCAGCGTCTGCTGGTCGAGGTGAACCAACCCATGACGCAAGTCGATGCGTCCGATCTTGAGCCGCATCAGCTCTTCGAGCGGATTGCCCTGTTTGCGCGGGATCTTTGGATGGGGGAGATTGGTTGAGCCGTCGGGGTAGACGACGATCCGCACGCGAGGCTTGTCGAGGACGAGCGAGCTCAGGCGGATGTCGCGGGAAAGCCACGAGAGGACGGTCAACTTGAGCTCGATGGCGTCCGTGCTGAAGAGTGGATCGCTGCCGGCCGGTTCCCTGCCCCGCAAGACGAAGCCACGCGCGGTGGCGGTGAGGGTGCGCCAGTCAAAGCTGAAGCTGTCCAGAGCCGCCTGCCCGCCGGAAGCGCGCTCGGTTTCAGCGATGATCCTGGCCCGGACTTGCCGGCTGAACCAATCGCTGCTGAGCACGGCGACGGAAGCGCCGGCCAGGAGAACAAGCAACGCGGCAAGGCATCCAAGGATCCACCGGCGGCGATTCACGGCAGCGCCTCCTCGAAAATCCTGACGCGCGCCTGTTGCCGCGCGAGGTTCAGCCACTCGTTGGTCGCCTGCGTGGTCTTCTGCTGGACGAGGATCTGCTGAATCGCCGCCCGGCTTTCATCGAGAGAGGGCTCGGGCGCGCCGGGCGACGTCTTGCGGAACTGAGGAAGGAAATTCGACTTGTAGTATTCTTCGATTTCCTCGTCGCGAACCTGGACGCCGGGGCTGAAGCGGTAATCCGTAAAGCGAATGACGGTGATGTACCACAGCAGTCTCTTGCGGAGGTCGTCTTCGGTGATTCCGTAAGCAGCAAGTTGCTTCTGCATTTTCAGTCCCCGGTCCTTGTCGGCCATCCACTCGTTGAGGCGCTTTTCGGCCTCAGACATCGCCGGGGGGGTATAGCGGCTGATCTCGATTTCCCTGCGAATCAGCACCTGGTTGAGCAACTGATCGACAGCTTCGCGGTAAGCCTGGCGGCTCAGGTCGAGTTCCTTGTTCTGGAAGACGCTCTGATACTCGAGATAGCGGCGCGCCTCGCTAAGCGTCACGACGTCGGTGCCCGCGGCGCCGACGATGCGGTCGATGATCTCGCCGCCCGCGGTGAGCGTCACAACGGCCAGGGCGAGTACGGTGCGTTTCATCAGAATGCCTGTCCGAAGGAGAAATGAAACTGGAATCTGCTGATGCGCTGAAGGCCGTAAGTGCCGCCGCCGTTGATCAACTCTTCGCGCGTGCCGATAAAGCCGTAGAACCTGGGGGTGTTGGGGGCGAAGGCGAGGTCGAGCCGGATGGGTCCGACAGGGGTCTTGACGCGCACGCCGACTCCGACCGCCTGCACGGTGTAGTCGAAGTCCTCCAGGTCCTTTTGCTTGAAGCGGAGGCTCAACGCGCTCACGGTGGAGAAGACGTTGCCCATGTCGTGGAAGAGTACGCCGCGGATGGATTTTCCGATGAAGGGGAATCGCAACTCGACGCTGTTGAAGTAGAAGGCCTCGCCGCCGATGGGGAAGCCGGTAACGAGGTCGCGGGGACCGGCTTGGTTCTCAGGGAAGCCGCGGTGGGTTGTCGAGCCGCCTCCGTAGAAACGCTCAGGCAGGGGGACGGGCTCGTCGTCGAGGTTGCGGAGCCAGCCGAAGCTGGAGGAGCGCGCGAAGACGACCTCTTTTGCCACGGAGTAGTAAGTCGAATTCCTGGCGATGACTCTTGTGTAGGTCGTGTTGGACTTGGCAAGCGGCAGCGCATAGCCGAAATCGAGCGTGGTGAAGACGCCACGAGTGGGGTCGAGCTGATCGTCCCGGCGGTCGAACAGCAGGGAAGTGGCGAAGCCGGTTGTCTTCACGGGCTGTGAATAGACGGGAATCAGGGCGGGGTCGATATTCAGGGTGGTTTCGTCGATGAAGACGTAGCGGGCGGTGCTGCGAACCTGCCAGGTGACGCCGCGCGCCAGCAGGCGCGCCCACTGGAGCGACCCCTCGAAGCGCAGGCTGGAGAATGTGCTGATGTCGCGGGAGTTGTCGATAAGCCCGCTGACCGTGAGATTGACATTTTCGTCGCCACGGAATTGCGGAGCGATGTAACTGAGCAGGGCGCGCTGCTGAATGTTGGAAGCCCGGAAGGTGACGCCGGCGGTGTGGCCGATGCCGAACATGTTGGAGCGCGTGAGGCCGATGAGGCCGCGGGGCGAGAAGCCGCGCGAGCCTGCGGGCGCGCTCAAGTCGCTTGAATTGCCGCCGATGCGGCCGAATTCCGCGCCGACGCCGAGATTGAGCGAGTACTTCTTGGCCTCTTCCACCTGGAGGAGGACATATTTGTTGCGTTCAAGGCCGCGGGGGTTCTGAACGTTCACATCGACGCGGGCGAAGATGCCGAGATCGTAGAGCCGCCTTTGAGTCTCGACCGCCCGGCTCAGGCTGAGCGGCGCGCCGGCGTGGACGGTGAGGCGGGAGGTCACGAGATCGGGCCTGGTGGTTTGCAGGCCGCTGACCAGAACATCGCGGACGAAGTTGCGCCTTCCTTCGGTCACGGTGTACTTGAGGGCGACGCGCTGCCGCTTCTCATCGACGATCGACTGAACGTCGATCGTTGCGTTGGGATAGCCGTTGTTGAAGTAGTAGTTCAGGATGGAGTCCCGGTCCAGAGCCACGTTGACTTCGCTGTAAGGCTCGTTGGGGGCGGAGGTAAACAGCGCCTTCACCTCATCGAGCAGCCGGAGGTCGACGCCGGTGAGGTCGAGGCTTTCGACCAGCCACTGCGGCCCTTCGTTGATGGTCAACCTGGCGTTCAGGTCGCGGGGGTTGCCTTTCCAGTTCTGCTCGATCTCAGTTCGGACTTCAACGTCTCGAAAGCCGTTGGCGCGATAGAGGGATTCGAGGCCGAGCCTGTCGGCCTCCAGCAGTTCCTTGCTGAATCTTCCCTTTCGGTAGCGGATGGGGGAAACGGGAATGATGTTGAGCCGTTCGCGGATCGTCTCGTTGTCGAAATAGCGGTTGCCTGAGATGTCGATATGCCTGAGCCGGTAGCGCTGGCCGGGCGAGATGGCATAGACGATCTTCTGATCTCCGCCTCCAGCGCTGTCATTCAAGGTGTAAGTCACCTTGGCGTCGAAGTATCCCTTGTCCTCGAAGTAGGCCGTGAGGCGGTTCTGTCCTTCGAGGAGGAGTTCGCGGTCCACGGTGCGTTCGTGGTAGATGGGCACCAGTTGCCGCAAAGCGCTCTTGCCGACCTTGGCGCCGGTGGCCGAGACCTGCACTTTGGGTCCGGCTTCGAGGACGAGGCGCGGCGTGACGGCGCCGGTTTGGGGGTTGTAGTCGAAGGAGGCGATACGCGCCTTCGCCATGAGGTAGTCGGCCTTGAGGTAGGCGCCGCGGATGCGGTCGAGCGCGCGCTGCGTATTGGCGGCGGTCATATCCTTCCAGCCGCGGAGGCCTTTCCACTTCTCCCATTTGGTGAGATCGATGAGCTTTTTGTCGCTGAAGACGGGTGTGCCTTCGAAGACCGGCTTTGAGAACTTCGCGCGGCGGCCGGGGGTGACGAGGAAACGGACGCGGGCCTCCTGGGTGTGGGGGCGGCGCTCGACCTGAGGCTCGACCTTGGCCTCGTAGTAGCCGTTCGCGGTGAGCAGGCTCATGATGCTTTGGAGAGCGGGCTGGAGCTGATCCTCCTCGAAGCGCTCGCCGAATTCGAGTCTGGTGGCGTTGACGAGCTGGCCGGCGTTGGGGGGCTCGGGCACTCCTTCCACGGTGACGCGCCCGGTGAAGAGCGCGGGAGTGGTTCTGAAAGTGAGCGACACGCCATCTCCGTCGGCGGCGGCGTCGACGCTGATGTCCTCATAGCGCAGGGTGGCCCACAGCCGCTGAATGGCGCGGGCGAGCCGCTCCTCTTCGAGGTTCTCTCCGGGGCGAATCCCGAGGATGACGCCCAGTTGGTCGCGCGAAAGAGGCTGGTTCTTTGGTTCCAGGTAAACCGAGACGATGCGCCTGCCGTAGTAGTCGGCGGGCAGCGCGCTCTGACACACGCCCGCAGAAAGGCACACTAGCAGCATCGCGGCGAAGGCCTGCCGGATCACTGAATGACATCTTAACAGCCCGCGCCTGCTACGATTCAGATAACCCATGGACGAGCGCGAGCGAGACCGATACAGCCGCCAGATTCTGTTTCAGCCTTTCGGCGAAGCCGGGCAGACCGCGTTGCGCGGAGCGAGCGCGGCGGTGGTGGGGTGCGGCGCGCTGGGCTCGTTTCACGCGGCGGCGCTGGCTCGCGCCGGGGTGGGCCGCCTGGTGCTGATCGACCGCGATTACGTGGAGTGGTCGAACCTGCAACGGCAATGGCTTTACGAGGAAGCGGATGCCGAGGCGGCTTTGCCCAAGGCAGTGGCGGCGGCGCGGGCGGTCGGTCGCATCAACTCGGGCGTCGAGACTGCGCCGGTGGTTGCGGATCTGACTCCGGACAACATCGAGGAGCATTTGAGCGGCGCGGCGGTGATCCTCGATGGAACGGACAATTTCCAGACTCGCTACCTGATCAACGACTTCTCGGCGAGTGTGGCGATTCCGTGGATTTACGGGGGAGCAGTGGCTTCGTATGGGATCGTCATGCCGGTGCTGCCCGGGCGAACGGCTTGCTTTGAGTGCGTCTATCCGGAGGCGCCCTCCGGCGCGCAGCCCACCTGCGAGACCGCAGGGGTGCTGAACACGGTGACGTCGATGGTTGCCGCGTGGCAGGTGAGTCTTGCCTACAAGGTGCTGGCCGGGCGGGCGGGCGAAATCGAGGCAAAGATCACTGTCTTCGACGTTTGGCACGGGACGACACGGCAAATGAACATGCCGCCGAGGGAGCCGGACTGTCCGGCATGCGGGACGCGAACGTGCCGGCACTTGTTGGGCGAGGAGCGGATCCCGATCAGCCTTTGCGGGCGGAACGCGGTGCAGATTCACGACCGGCGGCGCCCGATCGATCTGGAGGCGCTGGCGGAGCGGCTGAGGCCGCTGGGCGAGGTGCGGTCGAACGGATTCGCGCTGCGATTCGTGCTGCCGCCGCACGAAATGACAGTGTTCCCGGACGGCAGGGCGATTATCAAGGGGACGCAGGATCCGGGCGTGGCGCGCAGTCTGTACTCTCGATACATCGGGAACTAGCGAGGATCTCGGCTAGACTGGAAGAGAGCGCAAGCGGGCGGTTAGCTCAGTTGGTTAGAGCGCCTGCCTTACAAGCAGGAGGTCGGGGGATCGTGACCCTCACCGCCCACCATTGGTCCCGCAGGCCGAGTTCGCCGCCGGCGGCAGACGGCTCACAGTTGGATGATTCTCAACGGGCCGGCCGGAACGTGAAATTGCGGATGGCGTACTCGTCCTTCTGGCCGAACACGCCTTCATCGACGAGGAAGCCGAACTTGCCGGCGCTGTAGTCGCGTTCCGGGCTAAGCCACTCATCCACAGTGACCCACTGGCCGCCGGCACGCACCTCATGAACGATCTTACCGGCGCTGACCGTGATGCGGAATTCGCCGGTGGCCGGCAGCGTCACCTTGGCCAGATCCTTCGTCTTGCCGTTCACGACGCTGTGGCGCGTAAACTGATTCCGCTCGACGCGGAAGAGGGCGTAGTTGCGCTGATCGGTGAAGCCGAGCACCCATTGCAGGCGCTTGCCTTTGCGAAGCTGAGCCATGAAGCTGAAGACGCCGGCGGTCTTTGTGGGCTTGTAAGTGACGTACTTGCCGCCGCGGCGGATCATCCAACCGCCGTCGCTGATCCAGGCGTTCGGTTCGTCGAACTCCGACATCCCCATCGGCTGGCCGGAAGCGCCTTGCTGCTTGGGAGCCACGACCTGCCGCAGCAGGACAGGCATTTCCTGAGTGGAGCCGGGGGTCACCTGGAGAGTGATGACCGTTGAGGCATAGCCGGGGGCGGAAGCGGTGATCTGGTACTCGCCGGGCGGCAGGCTGGCCGGGTTCGACATGGGCCTGGCGTTGCTCTCCGGTTCACCAGATCTCCGGTAGGTGAGCGTGGCTTCCGGCGGGGTCACGTCGATGCGGATGGCGCCATTGGGCTGTTGCAAGGCGAGTTGATCCTCAGGCGCGTCGAACGTTTCGCCGGGCTGGAAGTTGTGGGTCAGCGTGCGCGATTTGGCGGTGCCGCGGCGCAACTCAATGCTTCGTTCTCCGGGGGCCACCTGGGTCGAGAACGCCCCGCCCGGGCCGACCGCTCCGGACAGGAGACCGTCCACGTAGACCTGCGCGCCGGCGGCGCCCCGGAGCCGCAGCGTCGCCAGGCGGACCGCCGCTTTCATCTGGAACCGCACGGTTGTTTCT
>JACADU010000145.1 GCA_013388415.1 Bryobacteraceae bacterium | reverse complement strand
TACGTCGCGTCGACGCTCGGAGAGCGCCGCCCGGTGGAGAGCCGCGGCCGCATGCAAGGCATGATTGCGAACGCCAACCTGGTGGTGACCGCCTGGGATGATGAGGTCGAAAGGCCGCTACTGGTCGGGATTTCACGGTCGCTGAGCGATTTCCGTTATGTGACATATCTCGCCGACCTGGCGGTGCGCGCGAGTCATCAGCGGAGAGGCATCGGCGCCGAGTTGATCCGGCAGACAAAGCTCGCCGCCCCGGAAGCCTACATCGTTCTCCTCGCGGCGCCTAAGGCCGTCGGCTACTATCCGCACATCGGCTTCAAGCGCCACGAATCCGCCTGGATCCTGAAAGCCGACGAGGAATTGATCATCCCGGAAGGATCTTGCTGATGTCGTTGTAAAGGACGAAAACGACCACCACCATCAGAAAGACGAAGCCAAGCTTGAAAACCGCGTCCTTGATCTGAAGGCTCAGGTCGCGCCTGATCAGCATTTCGATCAGCAGAAGCAGGATCACGCCGCCGTCCAGGATCGGGATCGGCAACAGGTTGAAGATCGCGAGGTTCAGGCTGACGGTCGCCATCAGGTTGACAAAAGACGCCGGACCACGGCGCGCGGCTTCGCCCGAAAGCTGGGCGATGCGGATCGGTCCCTCGATCGACTTCGGCGACGAACGGCGCTCAAGAAGGGCGTGAATGAACTGATAGATCAGCGTCGCGCCTTTGATGTTCTGGTTGACGCTCTCCCGGAATGCCTCGGCAGGACCGAGCCGCGTGTAGGTCACGCGGGGGGACAGTTCCACGCCGATCATCCAGCGGTTTCCGCCAGGCAAGTCAGTGGAGTAGCTTGGCGTGATCGAAACGGCGATCTCTTTGCCCGCCCGGCGATAAACCAGATCCACGGGCTTGCCGTCGGCGCGCTTCAGTTCTTCGTGAATCGAGTAGGCGGTGTTGATGGGCCGCCCATTGATGCTGACGAGCAAGTCGCCGGCTTGCAGGCCCTTTCGCGCGGCATCCATGCCCGGGACAAGACCGCCGACCTCGATCTCGGTCTTCTCGGCCCAGCCGGCAAGGCCTACGCCGGATTTTTCGTCCAATTGCGGCGTGACCGTGAGGGGAAGACGTTCACTGCCCCGCTCCACCAGCAGCGCCATCGCCCTTCCTGCGCTGACGACCTCTTTGAGCAGGACGTCTTCCCAGGTGGGGTGGGTCTTGTCGTCAATCTGAACGATGACGTCGCCCTCTCTCAGCCCTGCCAGAGCGGCGGCCGAATTGGGCTTCACATAACCGATGACAGCCGGACCGTCGGCGTTCGCCATCTTCGGAAACTGGATCATGAACAGACCGGCAAGCAGCGCCACCGCCAGCACGATGTTCATCGCCGGGCCGGCGAAAACCACGACCAGCCTCTGCCAGCGCGGTTTGGCCAGAAAGCCGCGCGGATCCATCTCGTCGCCCGGGTGCTCTCCCGCCATTCGCACATAACCGCCAAACGGAATCCAGGCAATCCGGAAATCCGTTTCACCCTTCCGGAAGCCGATCATCCTCGGCCCGAAGCCGATCGAAAACGTGTCCACCCGGATATCGAAGGCCCGCGCCGCCCAATAGTGCCCGAGCTCGTGGATCACAATCATGATCCCGATCAGAACGAGCAGTGCGCCGATGTTTTCAAAAATGGCCATCCCCGCCAATCCTTTCGTCTTCCTTCATCCGCTCGCTTCTTGCTCTCAGGTTTGTCTTCTCTTCTTGTTGCGAGCGTCGTTATCTCCGCGGCGCGGCCAAAGCCGAGTGACGCGAGCGCCGCGCGACCAGGTGCCGGGCCCGTTGGCGGGACAACTGATCTACTTCCAGAATTTCGTCGACGCAAGAAGCTTCGCGCCACGGCATCGACTGCAAAGTCTCTTCAACCACTTCGGCGATAGCGGGGAAGGAAATCTCCCCGGCAAGAAAGGCCTCCACCGCGACCTCGTCGGCAGCGTTCAGCGTGCACGTCGCAGTCCCCCCCGCTTCCTGCGACTGATAAGCCAGACGGAGGAGGGGGAACTTGTCGAAATCCGGCGGATGGAAATCCCATGTCCGGCTGGACGTCCAATCCAACCGCGGCACAGGCGCCGGCGCCCGTTCCGGCCACGTCAGCGCATACTGTATCGGCATGCGCATGTCGGTAGCACACACTTGCGCGATCACGCTGCCATCATTGTATTCCACCATGGCGTGCACTGTGGACTGCGGATGCACGACAACCTCGACCTGTGACACAGGTAAATGAAACAGCCAGCAGGCCTCAATCACTTCGAAGCCCTTGTTCATCAGCGTGGCCGAGTCGATCGTGATTCGCGGGCCCATCCTCCAGGTTGGATGATTCAAAGCCTGCTCAGGTGTCACTTCCGCCAGGGCTTCGCGCGGCGTGTTGCGAAACGGGCCGCCGGAAGCCGTCAGAATGAGCCGGGTCACTTCCTCGCGGCGGCCGGCGCGGAAACACTGGTGCGCGCCGTTGTGCTCGCTGTCGACCGGCAGCAGTTCGGCGCCCGACGCCTGCACTGCCTGCATCACAAGACGGCCCCCGGCGACCAGCGTCTCCTTGTTCGCCAACCCAATGCGTTTGCGGGCTTTTATCGCTTCGTAGGTCGCTTCCAGACCGGCCACCCCGACGATGGCGGACATGAGCGTATCGCACTCCGGCGATGTGGCGGCTTCGACGTATGCCTTGGGGCCAAAGCCGAGTTCGGGCTCGGCTGCGCCCAAGCCCCGGAGCGAGTCGCGAAGCTCTGGAAGTGACCTCTCGGAGGCCAGGATTGCGACCTCAGGCCGAAACTCCGCAATCTGCCTAGCCAACGATTCGACGTTCTTGCCTGCCACCAGCGCGTGGATCTGAAACCGCTCCGGGCTGCGCCGGACCACGTCGAGAGTGCTCTGCCCAATGCTCCCCGTGGAGCCAAGAATAGTCAGCCGCTGGACGTTGTTCGATTGCATGCAGCTATACGTTCCGCCGCACCCGCCATCCTATCATTTCATTGCGGAATCCCGGCACGCACTCTTCAGCGATGCGCACATGGCTGCGACCGTCTCTACTTTTATCGTCTTTTTTGTTTCTTGCGAGAGACCCGAAGGCGCCGGGGAGGTGAATGCTTCAGGGGTCTTTTGAGGTTAGTCTCGCTTTGGTGGGAGTTGCCTCCCCGGCTTAATTCCAATCTTAGAATACTGTTCCCTGGATTGCAAGAGTTTTTTATGATTTTTTGGAGGCTGACTTCACCTCGACCCCGGTGATTCCCTCCAAGACCTTGATTGTAGAGCACATATCCTCATCCGCAAAGCCGCGGGCGATGGCGGATCGGAAGACCTGCTGGGTCGTGGCGGTCAGCGGGAGGGGGATTTGCAGTTCATTCGCCTCCTCCAGAATGAGGCAGATGTCCTTGTGCATCCATCTTACTGAAAAATTTGTAGAAAAGTCCCTACGGAAGACGTACGGAGCCTTGAAGGCGATCAAACCGCTCTTGGCGGCTGAGTTGTCGAGGATATCCAGCATGAGCTCGGGATCCACACCCGCCCGGGTGGATAGCACAATGCCCTCGTTAAACGCCTGCAAGATGTTGCAAAGAATCAAGTTTTGAGAGAGCTTGGCCGCCAGGCCCATGCCTGTGCCACCACAATAGTATAGGCGCTTGCCCATCACCTCGAACAACGGCTTCACTTTTTCATAGACGGCTGCCTCGCCGCCGATCATGAATGTCAGCGTGGCGCCCTCCGCGCCCGGGCGTGAACCCGTACACGGGGCGTCCAGGAAGTCTACGCCCCTCTCTTTCAAGGTCGCTGCGGCTCGCCTGGCATAGGCGACCGATACGGTTGAGCAATCGACGATTGCCGCCCCAGGGCGGACGCCCTCGATTAACCCGCCTTCACCTAATGTCACACGGGCGCTCATGTCCGTGTCGCCGACGCACAGGAAGACAACATCGGCTTTTTCAGCTACCTCCTTCGGGGTGGCGCAAAAGATTCCCTTCTCGTCCTGAGCGAGTTGCTTCGCTTTGGAGGAGGTATGGGACCAGAGAGCGACGGAGTGCCCCGCGCGGAGGAGATGGCGCGCCATGGGGTAGCCCATGATGCCGAGACCAAGAAAGCCGAGTTCAGCCATAGCATCGTCAATTGTATGCGCCTGCCTGGGTATGCGACAATCGCGGCGGTTATCCAGATGCAGGGGCAACGCATTCTCGTCACCAAGCGAATCTATCCGGAAGCGGTCTAATTCCTGCGCGCCGGGTTCGAGGTCGATTACGAAGGAACCGACGCCGGACTGGACACGGCCTCGCTGCTGGCGCGCTCGCGGGGCTGCGCGGCATTGGTGACGCAGCTCACCGACAGGCTCGGCGCGGACGTCATCGGGCAATTGGATTCGACGGTGAAGATCATTGCGCAAGTCGCTGTCGGCTACGACAACATCGACGTTCCGGCGGCGACGCGCCGCGGCATTCTGGTCACCAACACGCCGGGAGTCCTGACGGAGACGACGGCGGACTTCGCCTGGGCGCTGCTGATGGCGGCGGCGCGGCGCGTGCCGGAGGCGCACAACTTCGTGCACGCGGCCAAGTGGAAGACATGGCTGATCGATCTGCTGGCGGGCCAGGACGTCTATGGAGCGACTCTGGGCATTTTCGGCATGGGCCGCATCGGCCAGGCGGTCGCGCGGCGCGCCCGTGGCTTCAAGATGCGGATTCTCTATCACGATGCAGTCCGGCTGCCCGCAGACGTGGAGCAGGAGCTAGGAGCTTCTTTCGCCTCCAAGGAGGATCTGCTGCGGGAAGCCGACTTCGTCTCGCTCCACGTGCCTTTGCTGCCCGAAACGAGGCATCTCATCGGGCAGGCCGAACTGCGGATGATGAAGCCGTCGGCGGTGCTTGTCAACACGGCGCGCGGACCGGTTGTCGATGAAGCCGCGCTGGCCGACGCCCTCGAGAATGGGCGCATCTGGTCGGCCGGGCTGGATGTCTTTGAACGGGAGCCGGTCATCGAGGAGAAGTTGCTGCGCCTCCCCAACGTGGTCGTGGCTCCGCACATCGCCTCCGCCTCGATCGCCACGCGGAAGCGCATGTCGATGATGGCCGCCGGGAATGCCGCGGCCTTCCTCAACGGCTCCCGGCCGGCGAACCCTGTGAATCCCGAAGTGCTCGCATGAAAGCTGGTCCGATGCCCATTCGACTTGTGTGTCTTCTTTCCGGCCTGCTCGCCGTTTCGCACCTCTGGAGCCAGAGCCGCGAAGCGCCGATGCTCGTCTCAACGCAATGGCTGTCGGATCATCTGAACGATCCGAACCTTGTCGTTCTCCATGTCGGCGGCGAGAAAGACTACGCCGCCGGGCACATTCCCGGCGCGCGCCGGCTGTCCTTGGCCGACATCTCGGTCTCAGGACCCGATGGCCTGCGTTTGGAACTGCCTCCACTGGAAAAACTCCGGGACGCGTTGGGCCAGGCGGGTGTGGCCAACGACAGCCGGATCGTCGTCTACCCGGCAAACGAATCGGTTCCATCGGCGACGCGGGTCTGGTTCACCCTGGAATATGCCGGGTTGGGCGCGCGGGCTTCGCTGCTGGACGGCGGGTTGCCGCTCTGGAAGGCCGAGGGCCGGCCGTTGAGCACAGCGGCGGCATCGGTCATCCCCACGCAGCCGAGGCTCGCTCCACGGACTGATCTGACCGCCGGAGCCGATTGGATTGGCGCCCATCTGCATGATCCGGAAGTGCGATTGCTTGATGCGCGGACTCCCGAGTATCACTCCGGCGCCAACCCCGGACAGATGCCTCGAGCCGGGCGGATTCCCGGCGCCGCCAACGTGCCCTTCGACTCGCTCCTCGATGCGCAGTTGAAGCTCCGCCCGGCCGGCGAACTTCGGGCGAGGATTCCCTCGGGCAAAGAGCTGGTCGCATACTGCCACATCGGCCAGCAGGCGACCCTGCTCTATTTCGCCGCCAGGTTGCTCGGCGAAAAGGTTCGGCTCTATGACGGGTCTTTCCAGGAGTGGAGCCGCCGCACCGACCTGCCCGTGGAGGCGTCCAGCGAGGCGAATGGAGGCGCCGGAGCAGCAAAACAGCAGTGACGGAGTGAGACCGTCACGCGCTGCCCCGGTGTATACTGAAAGTGAGCCAGGTAAACCAGTGGGCGAAAGCCCACTTTTTTATTGGCCCGAGTGAATTTCGACAATGTCCGCCAGCACACGCCAAATCCTGAAGGACCGGGTCGCGGAGGTTGCCCGAAGGGCGGCCTCGCGCGAGGGGATCGACCTGTGGGACGTGGAACTGCTCGGCGCAGGTCCCGGCAGGACGGTGCGGCTTTATATCGACAAGCCGGGCGGTGTGACACACGCAGATTGCGAGTTGATCTCTCAACAGGTTGGAACGGTACTCGACGTGGAGGACATCATCCCGGGGGGTTCCTATCATCTGGAAGTCAGCTCGCCCGGCGTCGAGAGGCGGCTCTTCCGGCTGGAGCACTTCTCGTTGTGCGCCGGCCAGAAGGTCCGTTTGAGCCTGAAGGAAGCGGCTGAGGGCAGAAAGAGGGTTGAAGGCGTCATCAGGGGCGTTGAGGGCGAAACCATTGTCATCGACGCGGGGGAAGACTCATTGAGCCTGAGGCTCGAGGACATTGAGAAGGCGAATCTGAAGTTTGAGTGGTAGGCGCCGCGCCGCCGGATCCGGATCGCAACACCAACACAGACGAGTAACCGCAGTAGAGGGAGCGAAGAGCTTGGCATCGATTTATCAGTCCATTGAAATCCTGAGCAAGGAAAAGGGAATCAATCCGCAGATCGTGCTTGACGCCGTGAAGGACGCGATGCTGCTTGCGGCCCGCAAGCAATTCAAGGGCAACGAGGATCTGGCGGCCGATTTCGATCAGGCGACGGGCAGCATCGTCATCTTCGCACTCAAGACGGTGGTGGAGACGGTCGCGGACCCGCAGAAAGAGATCCGCCTCGCCGACGCGCTCAAGCTCGATCCCGAGGCGCAAATCGGCTCCGTCGTGCGGATTCCAAAGCCGACCGAGGCGCTCGGGCGAATCTCGGCCCAACTCGCCAAGCAGACGATCTTGCAGAAAGTCCGCGAAGCCGAACGGGAGAACATCTACACGGAGTATGCGGATCGTGTCGGCGACATCGTCAATTGCACGGTGAAGCGGGCCGAAGGCCCGGACCTCGTGGTGGATCTCGGCAAAACCGAGGCCCGGCTGCCGAAAAAGGAACAATCCCGCCTGGAGAACTTCGAAATCGGCGAGCGGATTCGCTGTGTCATCAAGACCGTCGAGAAGGCAGGGAAGAATTCGGGAGTCGTTGTGAGCCGCGCCGCGCCGGAACTGGTCATGCGCCTGTTCGAGCAGGAGGTGCCGGAGATTTACGACGGGACGGTCCTGATCCGGGGCTGCGCGCGTGAAGCCGGCGAGCGGACCAAGATCGCCGTGCTGTCGAAGGACCGCGACGTCGATTGCGTCGGGGCCTGTGTCGGCATGAAAGGCATGCGCGTTCAGGCCATCATCCGCGAACTGCGCGGCGAGAAGATCGACATCATCGAGTACAACGAGGATCCGGTCACCTTCGCCACGCACGCCTTGAGCCCGGCGAAAATCAGCCGCGTGACGATTCTCGATTCGGCCGGCAAACACATGGAAGTGATCGTCGCCGACTCGCAGCTTTCGCTGGCGATCGGCAAAAAGGGCCAGAATGTCCGGCTGGCGGCCAAACTGCTCGGCTGGCGGATCGACATCAAGACGGAAGAGGAGAAGCGTCAGGAGGTGGAAGCGGCCATGGCGTCGCTCGCCTCGGGCACGCCGCTTTCCGTCCTGTTGGATCACGGTCTGGCCGAAAACGTGGTTGAATTGCTCGTCGCAGGCGGCGTCGGCACCCTCGAGCGGCTCGCTTCCATGACGCCCGAGGAACTGGTCACCGTCCAGGGGATCGACGAGGAACTGGTGGGCCGGATCACGGCCGCGGTCAATGCTTACTATGAGGCCTACGAGGAGGGTGGAGCGCAACAGGAACAGGCCGAAACACAAACGTCCGGTCTTGTTTTATCCTCGGCGGAGCCGCCGGCCGAGGCCCCTCCGGCCCCGGAGGCTGGAGCCGAACCCTCGCCGGAAGAATCTGATACGATTGAATCTTCGGGTCTACCCGCCGATTAGCAACAAGCACAAGGTCACGCGAGTGTACGGAGCTGAAGGAGTCATACGAGCCGTCTGCGTTCATTGAGCGATATTTCGGCATCCTGCCTATGAAGAAGCGGATCAACGAGCTGGCGCGCGAGCTGGAAGTGAAGCCGGGCACCATACTCGACATGTTGCCGGAGCTGGGAGTGACGGAGAAGAAAACCCACTCGAGTTCCCTGGATGACCACATCGTCGAGCTGATCAAGCAGCGGCTGGCCGGCAGCGCCGGGGAGCAGTACCGGCTCGCCGCCGCCCAGGAGGAGCATGCCGAACATCCTCCGAAGCCGGCGCCGGCGGTTCCTCAAGTGAGCGAGGCGCCGGAAGCGCAGGCTGGGGCCGGCCTCAAGCACGAGCCCGAGGCCCACGCGCCGCGCGAGCATCACAAAGAAGCTGCGCCGAGAGAGGCGGAGACTCATGCGCCGCCCAAGCAGGCGCCTCGGCCGGGCGGGCCGGCCGTGCCCCCGCCGCCGCCAGCCGCAACGCGCGGCCACGCTCCGTCGATTCCGATCCCGGCCACTTCCCGATCGCGAGGATGGAAGTAGGTGCCGAACACGAGGTCCCAGAAGATGAAGCTGTCGCCGAAGTTGCGGTCGGCTTCGGCGCGCGATCGAGAGTGGTGCCAGCGGTGGACGGGCGCGGCGCTGAAGACGTAATTCAGCGGCCCGAGCCGGAAGTCGACGTTGGCGTGTTGGAAGAGGCCGATCACGGCGTCGCTCAGCACGGAGAGCACGAGCAGCTCCGGGCCCGCGCCGACGACGGCGAGCGGCAGCAGCCCGAAGCAGGCGCGGAAGACATGCTCGAGCGGGTGCGCGCGCGTCGCGTTCAGCCAGTAGAGCCGCTC
>JACADU010000184.1 GCA_013388415.1 Bryobacteraceae bacterium | reverse complement strand
GAGATGGTAGCCAGCTCCCCGCTGAGCAGGGTCACCACCTTCGCTTCAGTGTTGTCCTTTGCGAGCTCGATCTGGGAGATTTCGAAAGATCTGGGAGCCTTCTTCTGGAGATCGTAATAGTAGTCTTTTGTGTCCTCACAAACACAAGACTCGGCGGCCCGGAATTTGTTCTCCATCTGGAGAGAATAGAAGTGCTTCACGCGTGCCCGAAGAGCCTCCTCGGCGGAGGCGGTGGACGGGACCTGCGACGCCCCAGTTTGGGCGCTCATGCCTGCAGCGGCGAGGGCGATGGCTACCACGGCGGCTTCTACTGCTTTCATTCGATGCGGTCCTCTCTCGAAAGTAGGCTTTCGGGCCCAGAATAGCATCCCGCCGCGACTGTGCATATTAGCCCGGCCTCCTCTTCAGATATGACGCGGTAAAGCGGAAGAAAGTCGGGCGAGCCGCGGGTTGACCTTGCTGCGCGAGACGCGTAGGCTTCGATGAGAAGGAGGCCCATCACCATGGCAGAACGAATTGAGCGCCGCGTGTTTCTTGGCGCCGGACTGTCGGCGGGGGTGTTGCCAGCGGCTGCCGCCAGCGCTGCCGGGAAGCACCCGCTGCCCTACAACCCGCGGACACATCAGGCAATGCCGACACGCAATCTCGGCAAGACCGGCTACAGGGTCGGGATTCTGAGTCTGGGCGGTCAGGCGACGCTGGAGATTCCCGGGAAAGAAGCCGAGTCAGTAGCAATCATCGACCGCGCCATCGATCTCGGAGTCAACTACATCGACTCGGCGGCGGGCTACGGCAAGGGGACAAGCGAGAAGCACATCGGGATCGTGCTGAAACGGCGCCGCAAGGAAGTCTTCGTCACGAGCAAGACGGCAGACCGGACATACGACGGATCCATGCGGTTGATCGATCAGACGCTGACCAACATGCAAACCGACCACCTGGACCTGTGGCAGATCCACAATCTCCAGACCCGGAAAGAACTGGAGCAGATCTTCGCGCCTGATGGCGCGATGAAGGCTCTGGTGAAAGTACGCGATCAAGGGATGGCGACATTTCTGGGGGTGACGGGGCACTATGAACCGGAGGTGCTGATCGAGGCGCTGCGGAGGTTTCCGTTCGACACAATTCTGATGGCGGTGAACGCCGCTGACCGGCATTACTTAAGCTTCATCGAGCACTTGCTGCCTGTGGCGCAGGAGATGGGGTTGGGAACGATCGGGATGAAGATCGCGACGCGCGGGCGAATGCTCTCCACTTGGACTCCCCCGCCCCTCGATCAGCAACCGGAGAGGTACCGGACGCCGAAACCGGGGACGATCACGATTGAGGAGGCGCTGGCTTACAACCTGACGCTGCCGCTGAGCACCAACATCATTGGGGTCGACACGGTCGCGCAGATCGAGCAGAACGTGGCGTTCGCTTCCAAGTTCAGTCCGCTGAGCGAAGCGAAGATGAGGGAACTCGAAAAACGGACGCTGCCCATCGCCCGGCAGGCGCTTTACTTCAGAAGGTGGGATCTGGGGGCGTGAGGTTGCCGTGGGCGGCGCTGTTTTCGCCGAAGGTAACCTGTCCCGCAAGAGCCGGGAAGTGAGGCGGTGCTACTATCCGCCTCTGGCGGGGGCCAATCTCGAGAGGTCTCCCTGATGGGAGCGGGGAGGAGTTGCAGTGTCAGCTTCTCCGCGCACCTTACGGCAGAGAATGGGCGGATCGGGTGTGAGCGCGATGGACGGGCTTCGGGACGCGTCGCAAGGGGTTCGCCGCGCGCTTGCCTACTACTACTTCGATGATCGCCGTCTGATGGAGCTGGAGTGGCGCCGCATTGTGGCCGTCTCCGGCTTGGCTGAGGAACTGGTCCCAGTAGTTACGGCCGAGGACATCATCCTGGCGAGGCTGCGATGGTACAGGCAAGGCGGCGACATCTCAGCACAGCAGTGGCGTGACATCGTGGGTGTGTTGCGCGGCGATGCCGGCTTGCCGGAGGGGGAGTACAACGAGCGATGGGCGGTTTCCCTCGGTTTGTTGAATAGCTGTCACGAAGCCGAGGCGGCGTGGTAGGGACGGCGGGATTCGAACCTGCGGCCTTCCGCTTAGGAGGCGGACGCTCTATCCATCTGAGCTACGTCCCCACGCAACTCCTATTGTAGCTGCGCGCGGCCCTACCAGCGCTTGAGCCCTTTTCTCCCGATGTCCGTCCGCATCTGGCGGCCGTCGAAATTGATCTTCATACACGCGGCGTATGCGGTTTCGATGGCTCTCGGCAAAGTCGCTCCGCTTGCCGTCACACCCAGCACGCGGCCGCCGGCTGTGACGAGTTGCTGCTGCTCGTTGAAGCGTGTTCCAGCGTGGAAGACGGTCGCGCCGGCCGCTTCGGCTTCAGCGATGCCGCTGATTGGATCGCCGGTGCGAACTGTGCCTGGATAGCCATGCGCCGCGAGGACAACGCAGATGCTTGGGTCTGGGCTGAACCGCAGCATGTCCTCGCGGACCCGGCCAGCAGCAGCTTCAGCGAGAGCCTGACCGAAGTCGCAATCGAGCCGGTGAAGCAACGCCTGCGTTTCGGGGTCGCCCAAACGGACGTTAAACTCCAGGACCTTGGGTCCCTCGGCGGTCATCATCAGGCCGGCGTAAAGGAAGCCGCGGAAGGGCACGCCTTCGGCCGCCATCTGGTCCACGGTCCGCTGCATGACGCTTTTCTGCACAACATCGCGCATCTCCGGGGAGAGGATTCGCGAATCGGAGTAGGCGCCCATGCCGCCGGTGTTCGGTCCCTGGTCACCATCGAAGATGGTCTTGTGATCCTGCGACGGCTCCATCGCCACCACATGCTCGCCATCACACAGGCCGATGTAGCTGACCTCTTCACCTGTCAGGAACTCCTCTATGACCAGCCTCCGGCCGGCCGCCCCGACCAGCGCGCCGCTGAACATCCGCTGAATCGTTGCCAGAGCTTCCTGGCGCGAAGCGCAGATGACCACGCCCTTGCCCGCCGCGAGCCCGTCCGCCTTGATGACCACCGGGTAGCGGAAGCGCTCAAGCGCCTGAGCGGCTTCCTTCGGGTCCTCGGTGCTGACGAAGCCCGCCGTCGGAATGCCGGCGCGCTCCATGAACCGCTTGGCGAATATCTTGCTCCCTTCCAACTGTGCTGCCGCTTTCGTAGGTCCAAAGATGGGGAGGTTTTCCGCCTGAAAAGCATCGACGACACCGTCCACAAGCGGCGCCTCCGGGCCAACCACAGTCAGGTCCGCCCCGACCTGCCGCGCCAGCGTGAGGTAGCCTTCCGGCGTCCCCGCGTGAGGCTTAATGCAAGTGGCCACGGTCGCACACCCTGGATTGCCCGGAGCGACGTACACTTGAAGTACAGAGGCGCTTTTCTTGAGCCGCCAGGCGATGGCGTGTTCACGGCCGCCGCTTCCGAGCACCAGGACTTTCATAGCTGCAACTCCTTTAATAACAAGCAACTAGGATACCGTCGCCTTCATCTTGATGCAACCACGGAGCCTCAACTACGACGTCGTCGTCATCGGAGCCGGTCACGCCGGCTGCGAAGCCGCACATGCGTGCGCGCGGATGGGCCTCCGCACTGCGTTGATCACCATGAACATCGACCTGATCGCACAGATGTCCTGCAATCCGGCTATCGGCGGGATCGCCAAGGGTCACCTGGTGCGCGAAGTCGACGCACTCGGCGGAATCATGGGCGAGGTGGCGGATTCGGCCGGTATCCAATTCCGGCTGCTGAATACAAGCCGCGGACCAGCGGTCTGGAGCCCCCGGGCGCAGATGGACAAGAAGCAGTATCGTGTGCGGATGCGCGAACGTCTGGAGCGGGAACCAAACCTCAGGATCTTGCAGGCGGAAGTGGCGCAGCTTCTGTATGAAGATCTGCCACATGGCCGCCGGCAGTTGGCCGGCGTTCAGCTTGCCGACTCGCGGGTGATTCATACGCGCGCCGCTGTAGTCACGACCGGCACGTTCCTGAATGGCCTCGCCCACGTCGGCGAGTCCCGTAATCCGTGTGGACGGAGCGGCGAAGCCCCGGCCAACCTTCTGGGTCACCACCTGCGGAGTCTTGGGCTACAGTGGACGCGCCTTAAGACGGGAACTCCACCGAGGCTTGATGGGCGGACCATCGACTGGAGTCAGTTCGAACCGCAAGCGGGCGATGCGAATCCTACGCCGTTCAGCTTTCTGTCAGAACGGATTGAACGGGAGCAAGTCCAATGTTTTATTGCATATACAACGCATGAGACGCACCGCATTCTGCGCGAAAACGTGGCTCGCAGCCCGCTCTATAGTGGTCAGATTGAGGGGATCGGTCCCCGGTACTGTCCTTCTATTGAAGACAAGGTAGTCAAGTTTCCAGACAAGACGCGGCACCAGATCTTTCTGGAACCTGAGGGCCTCGATACATACGAGGTATACGTCAACGGCATGTCGACGAGCATGCCGGTGGACGTGCAGACAGCGATGGTGGCGTCCGTGCCGGGGCTTCAGGATGCTGAGATGATCCGGCCTGGGTACGCAATCGAATATGATGCGATCGATCCGAGAGAGCTCGATCATACTCTGGAAGTGAAGTCGATCCAGGGACTCTTCCTGGCCGGACAAATCAACGGGACCTCCGGCTATGAGGAAGCTGCGATTCAAGGGATCCTGGCTGGGATCAATGCGGGTTGCCGTCTTCTGGGGATCGAGCCGCTCGTGATCGGCAGGTCCGAGGGCTACGGCGGCATCCTTGTCGACGATCTGGTAACCAAGGGCGCGGATGAGCCTTACCGCATGTTCACGTCCCGGGCGGAATACAGGCTGTCGCTTAGGATCGACAACGCGGACGAGAGGCTGACGCCACACGGGAGGCGCGTCGGCCTCGTCTGTGATCGGCGGTGGGAACTGCTTCAGAAGAAGCTGGAGCTCAAAGCCGCTCTCACAATGTTGCTCAGAGAAGTGAGACTGACGCCAGACGAGTTTCCGCGGCTTTCTGCGAATGGGGACCGCCCCACGCTAGAGCAGTGGCTCAAGCGGCCCGAAGCGCGGCTTGTCGATCTCATGCCGGTTTTGCAGTCGAGGCTACCCGCCGAGTTCCCGCCGGCGGCCCTGACTACGGTGGAGACCGAGGTCAAGTACGAGGGATACTTCCGGCAGCAAGATAAGCTGGTTCAGCGGCTGCAGGAGGGCGAAAGCCGGAGGATTCCGGCGGACTTCGAGTACTCGGGGGTCCCAAGTCTCAGCCGAGAGATCGTCGACAAGCTAAGAAGGGTTCGACCGGTGACGTTGGGGCAGGCTGCCAGAATCCCGGGAGTGACCCCTGCGGCGGTAGCCGTGCTTGATTTGTACATTACGCTGGGCGGGCGTCGATGAGGGGGTTTCGTGAGGCGTTGCGGGCGAGCGTATCGTCTTGGCTTGCATTGCACGAGTCCTGCGAGACGGCGCTGGAGAGCCACTACAGGCTGCTGCTCAAATGGAACCGCGTCGTTAACCTGACAAAAGTCACGAAGTTAGATGAAGCGGTGGGGATGCATTACGCGGAGTCCCTCTTCCTCGGCTGGTGCTGTCCGGTGCGCCCATCGACGCTCGTTGACGTTGGGAGTGGGGCGGGTTTCCCCGGTTTTCCGCTGGCTGCATTATGGCCGGATTGCGAAGTAACCCTGGTTGAGTCTGACGCCAGGAAGGCGGCGTTTCTGCGGGAGAGCCGCGATCTGCTGCCCAACCTTAAGGTATTCAACGGCCGGGCTGAAGACCTAGACGGGCCGTTTGGGGCGGTAGTCTCTCGTGCGGTGAGGCCTGAGGATGTTGTGAGCTTCGCGCGTGGCCGCGCACCCCGCGTAGGACTTTTGATTGCGGAATCTGCGGAAGCCGTGCTGCCGCTGGAAAACACGCGATCCTTCGTTGTTCCTGGCGGCGGAAGGGGAGTCGCGCTCTGGGGTGAGGTTTCACGTGGAACGAAGTAGCTCGAGGTTTCACGTGGAACGCGCGTAGCCCCTGAGCCTGCGTGATAGCATAGTCGTTTCCACCCCGAGAGGCTCACGAATGAGCAAAGTTATCGCCATCGCCAATCAAAAAGGCGGTGTCGGCAAGACTACCACAGCCATCAATCTTGCCGCTTCCATCGCCGCCAACGATATCCCCGTCCTCGTCATCGACATGGACCCCCAAGGCAACTGCACAACCGGGCTTGGGATCAACAAAGACACTGAGTTCCTAACGACTTACAACGCACTCATGGGGACACATCCGCTTGAAGCCGTCCTCCGCCCCACTGAGTTCGATGGACTCGCGATCTCGCCAGCCGACAAGAACCTAGTTGCAGCGAATATTGAACTAGTCGATATGGAAGAGCGGGAATTCCGCCTGCGCAATGCCCTTCGCCCTCTCCGTGACCGCTACCCGTTCGTCATCATCGACTGCCCACCCGCCTTGGACCTCCTCACTTTGAACGCGATGGTCGCCGCAGACTCGATTCTCGTCCCCATTCAGTGCGAATTCTTCGCCCTCGAAGGCATCAGCCAGCTTCTCGACACCATCGAGCGGCTACAGTCTACGATCCACCCCACACTCAAAATTGAGGGCGTTCTCCTCACCATGTACGACGACAGGACCAATCTTACCCGCCAGGTCGCCAGCGACCTCCGCGAGTTCTTCCAGGACCAGGTGTTCCAAACCATCATCCCAAGGAGCATCCGCCTCGCCGAAGCGCCCAGCTTCGGCAAGCCGATCATCAGCTACGACATTCGCTCGAAAGGCGCCGAAAGCTACATCCAATTGGCCAAGGAGATTATTCAGAATGAGCAGCACGGAACAGCCGCGTAAGGCGCTCGGCAAGGGTCTTTCCGCCCTGCTCCCCGCCACTAAGTCAGCCACTCAGGCAATCTCTTCCTCCCAGGGGCATCCTACAGGCGCACTCCAGTTGCCAATCGAGCAAATCGATCCCAATCCTTTACAGCCGCGAACCACCTTCCAGGCCGACCGGCTGGCGGAACTCGCTCAGTCCATTCGCGAAAATGGCGTTATCCAGCCGTTGGTCGTCCGTCGCGTCGGCGACCGGTATCAACTGATAGCAGGTGAGCGCCGTTGGCGCGCCTCCCGGCTTGCCGGCCTATCCACCGTCCCAGTCGTCGTCCAGGACTTCGCCGAAAAGCGGCTGATAGAAGTCGCACTCGTCGAGAATATCCAGCGTGAGGACCTCAATCCCATTGAAGTAGCGCATGCCTTTGACCGCCTCAACAAGGAGTTCTCGCTTTCCCACGAAGATATCGCGCGGCGCACCGGCAAAGACCGCACGACAGTCACGAACATGCTTCGGCTCTTGAAGTTGCCCGGAGACGTCCAGATTCTCCTCGCCGAGCATCGCCTCTCGATGGGCCACGCCAGAGCCATCCTTGGCTTGCCCACCCCTGAGCTTCAGATCCAGGTCGCCGAGAAGGCCTCCAGCGAAGGGATGTCCGTCCGCCAGGTAGAACGCCTTGTCCAAAGGATGTGCGAGCCGCGCGAGGCGAAGTCGCCGGAGCAGGTCGCGCAGGACCCCAATGTCCGCGCCGCCATTGAACAGCTCGAGCGCGTCCTCGGGACTCGCGTCAGAATCGTCGAGAAAAGCGAGCAACGCGGCCGCATCGAAATCGACTACTACTCGATGGAGGACCTGACGCGAATCTATGAACTGATCGTGGGGGACTGACCCGGCAGAGTTGGTGCCGGCGGTTGGACTCGAACCAACGGCCTGCGGATTATGAGACCGCCGCTCTAACCAGCTGAGCTACGCCGGCACAACACCTTTCAGCCTACGACCTCGCCGCCCGTCAAGTCAAATTCACGACAAACAGACCTGAATAGTATGTATATCATTAAGCCCATTGACAGACGGTGATTCCCGGTCCATATTGTGGCCAGAGGTTGGGTTTGTCCCCAATCGAGTCGACCGATTCTGCCCGGCTCCGAAGTCCGGGTCAACAGGAGGCATACATCCAGATCGACCACTTCTTTGGGCGGCTACCGCTTCGCTGAGCAACCCAGGCACGCGCCTCAAGCGTTCATCGGAGAGTGCGACCTCCCCCGAGACGCGCGGAATGATGCACCGCACTTGATGAGGTTCACCCTGCCTGAGAGCCGGAAGGAAGGACCTTCCAGGTTGTCTAGCCTGCGGCGGCCGCCCAAGCCATGTTTGAACGCCGATTGACACTCCCTAAGGCCCTTCAGTAGCTTGGAGTGAGGCGCTTCTGCGCTGTGTGAACCGGAAGCTCTCGCTGTGAGCCTGATCGAATTCCAGGCCGTATCCAAGTCCTACCCCATCTACCAGTCTCCCAGCGACCGGTTAAAAGAGCTTCTGACCTTCAATCGAAAACGCTTCCACGATGACTTTTGGGCGCTCCGGGATGTCAGCTTCAGCATTCCCCGGGGGCAGACTTTCTGCATCGTTGGCGAGAACGGATCCGGCAAAAGCACGCTCCTGCAAATCGTCGCCGGCATCCTTCAACCATCCTCCGGGACAGTCCGCGTCAACGGCCGCGTGAGCGCACTCCTCGAGCTCGGCTCTGGCTTCAATCCCGAGTTTACGGGGCGGGACAACGTCTATCTGAACGCGGCCATCCTTGGTTTCACCTCCTCTCAGATCGACAAGGTCTATCCCAAAATCGAGGAGTTCGCCGAGATTGGCGATTTCATCCACCAGCCCGTGAAGACATACTCGAGCGGCATGGTCGTGCGTCTCGCATTCGCGGTGGCGATCCACGTTGATCCCGAGATCCTCATTGTCGATGAGGCCCTCGCCGTTGGCGACATCTATTTCCGGCAGCGCTGCCTAAGGAAGGTCCACGAACTACGCTCACGCGGCACGACGATCCTCTTCGTCTCCCACGCCGCCGGCGATGTCAAGGCCATTGGCGACCGCGTCCTTTGGCTGGACAAAGGACGCGTCAGAGAGCTCGGCGACCCGGACCGTGTCATCGCCAAGTACCTCGCCGCGATGACTGAGAAGGACTCAGCCTATCTCGAATCCACCCACCGCCCCGGCGTCGCCGCCACGCCTCAGCAATCCCGGCCTCCCGAGATCGTCACCACCATCCCCAACATCGACCACCGCCACGGCGACCGCCGGGCCGAGATCATCGGCATCGCCGTCATGGACGCCTTCGGCCGCCCAATGTCCATTCTCCAGCCGGGCGCGCCTGCTATCGTCCGCATTAGCGCTCGAGCCAATGAGCACGTCGCTCTTCCCAACGTAGGCTTCATGTTGCGGAACCATTTGGGCATGGACTTCGCCGGCACGAACACGACTCGAGAGGGTGTGGAGCTCCCCCCAATGACCCCCGGCGATATCATCACCGTGGATTTCCATCTCGACATCCCCGCCTTTTACCCCGGCGCGTTCTCATTCTCGCCCGCCATCGCCGACGGCACACTCATCTCTTACAAGATGTGCGATTGGATCGACAATGCCATCGCGCTCCAGATGGGCCACGGCGACGGGCAGGTTTACGGCTACATCCACCTCCCCTGCCGCGTAGAGGTCAACGCCCGCTTGGCCCCCGCTCCTCCGCAGGAGGTGAACATTGCTTGAATTCACTGGCGAGCGTCTCATCCCGGACCACGTCGATCGCGACCTCTGGAACGAGCACTTCGCCCGCTACTCTTTCGCCGCCCGCCTGGCTCGCAAAAAGCGGGTGCTGGACCTCGCCTGCGGCGCCGGCTATGGCTCCGCCGAGCTCGCCAAAGTCGCCCTGTCCGTTCACGCCATCGACATTTCCGTCCAGGCGATCGAGGAAGCTTGCCGCCGCTACTCCGCCCCAAATCTCACCTTCCTCGCCTGCTCCGCCCAAAGCACTCCCTTCCCTGATGCGTCGTTCGACCTCATCGTCGCCTTCGAGGTGATCGAGCACCTCGCCGATTGGCCCGCCCTCCTCACGGAAGCCCGGCGCTTGCTGGCCCACGGCGGCCAGTTGATCATTTCCACTCCTAACAAGGCTTTTTACACCGAAACCCGCAAACTCGCCGGGCCCAATCCTTTTCACGCTCACGAGTTCGACTTCGCGGAATTCCGGCAGGCGCTCGCAAACCACTTCTGCTCGGTCACTCTGTTCCTCCAGAACCACGTCTCCGCGATCGCCTTCCAGCCGGAGCACCCCCATCCGGCGGCTGAGCTGGCAGTCGAACCAACCACCCCGGATCCCGAATCCAGCCACTTTTTCCTCGCCGTCTGCGCCCTCTCCGCCCAGACAGGCGCGCCACTCTATGTCTATCTGCCCGCCACCGCCAACGTGCTCAAGGAGCGCGAAGCCCACATCGCCAAACTCGAAGCCGAACTGGCTCAGAAAGACGAGTGGCTCTCCAGACTCAAGTTAGACCATGCGGCGCTGCTTGAATCCCACCACGCACTGGAAGACAAGTATGCCCTGACCGTCGAATGGGGGAAGAAACTCGACGAGCAGGTCGCCGCGCTGGGAAAACAGATCGAGGAAATGCACGCCGCCGCTGTGGAGACCGTGGCCGGCTATGAAGCCAAGGTCGCCGAACTGGAGGATGACATCGCTGCCCGCGCCGCCGCCGCCGCCAGGAATGAGGCCCGGCTGGAGGGGGAACTTGCGGCCAAGGTCGCCGAACTCGCCTCCTGCGTCAAGCTCCTGCAGGAGGCGGAAGCGCTGACCGAAGAGCGCACTCGGTGGGCGCAATCGCTCAACGCCCGCATTTCAGAACTTGAAGCCACTCTCGCCGCCGCAGGCAACTCCCGTTGGATCAGGCTCGGGCGCAAACTCGGCGTCGGGCCTCAGCTACCGTCCTGATGCAGCAGTTTGTCATCCGGTTCTTCCGGCTCCTGCCCCTTGCATGTCTCTCGGTTGTCATTACGCCGCTTGCTTGGCTTCTGTTGACTCTGACGGACCTCTTATGGGCGCTTTACGGCAGACGCCGGACACCTGTCAACACCCGCCCCGATCGCACTGCCGCCAGCATCGTCATTCCCAATTGGAATGGCCGCGACCTGCTGGAGAAGTACCTTCCCAGTGTCATTGAGGCAGCGTCAGGCAATCCGCGCAACGAAATCATCGTCGTCGACGACGCTTCCACAGACGGCAGCGCCGCGTTCGTCCGCGAGCGCTTCCCCGCGGTCAGGTTGATTGCGCACGAAAAGAACCGCGGCTTCGGCGCAGGCGCCACCCGCGGCTTCCGCGAGGCCCGCAATGACATCGTCGTCCTTCTGAACTCCGACATGCGCGTTGCGCCCGATTTTCTCCCGCCCCTCCTCGACGGATTCACGGACGAGACCGTCTTCGCGGTCTCCTGCCAGATCTTCTTCAGCGACCCCGACAAGCGCCGGGAAGAGACCGGTCTCACCTCCGCCCGCTGGTCCGAGGGCGCCCTCCGCGTCCGGCACGTGGCCGACGGCGGCGTGAACGAGCTGTTTCCCTGCTTCTATGCCGGCGGAGGCAGCTCCGCCTTCGACCGCCGCAAATTCCTCGATCTCGGCGGCTTTGACCACCTCCTCCGGCCTTTCTATCTCGAAGACACCGACGTTGGATACATGGCATGGAAGCGTGGCTGGAAGGTTCTCTACCAGCCCGCCAGTCATGTCTGGCACGAACACCGCGGAACGATCGGCCGGAGATTCTCGCCGCGCTATATCGAGTCCATCGTCGCCAAGAACTTCCTCCTGTTCGCGTGGAAAAACATTCACGAACCGGCTCGCCTGGCTGGCCACTTCTTTTTTGCCTGGAGCGGCTCGATCCTCTCCTGGATCTTCGGAGAGTCCCGCGAGCGCGCCTCGCTGACCGGCTTGGGCCGGGCGTTCCTCCAGATTCCAGCCTGCTGCGCCGCTCGCTGGCGCGCCCGGTCTCTCGCAGTCGTCGATGATTCGGAAGCCTTCCTCCGGCCCATGGCCGGCATCTTCCACGATCGCTTTCACCCGCCCAATCCGCCGGCGAGTCCCCTCAATGTCCTTTTCGTCGCACCCTATGCCATCTGCCCCCCAACGCACGGCGGAGCGGTCTTCATGCGACATGCTGTCCGGCAGCTCGGGCCTATCTGCCGTCTTCATGCCATCGTGATGATCGACAGTCCGGCGGAGGCCGGCGCCCATGCCGAGCTCGAAGGGGTCGTTCAGTCCATCCATTACAGAGTCCGCCTCGAGGGTCATCCCAAGGGCGTCGGGGCCATTACGCCCTATGCTGTCCGCGAGTTTATCGACCCTGATCTCGAGTGGATGATCCACCGCCAGATCTTCCTCAACCGGATCGACGTGGTCCAGATCGAATACACGCAGCTTGGACAGTACGTCGGCCCTTATCGCCGTCTGGTGTGGGCAATGTTCGAGCACGATGTCTACTTCCAGAGCGTATTGCGCGTCGCCTCGACGCTCGGCGCGCTCGGCCGCGCCAAGGCCTGGATCGAGTATCTCCGCGCTCTGCACTACGAACTCCGCCTGCTCCCGCGCTTTGATGCCATTCAGGCGTGCAGCGAGGCGAATCGGGCGCATCTGCTCAGCTACCTTCCCGGGCTGAAGGACCGCATCGATGCCACGCTGAGGGCCGGCATTGACGTCTCTGCATATCGCTGCCGGTTAGGCGGCCGCATCCCCAAGACGATGCTCTTCCTTGGCAGTTTTCGCCACCTCCCGAACCAGACCGCCCTTCGATGGTTCCTCGAAAGCGTGATGCCCCTTGTCCTGGGCCGGGAGCCGGAAGCGAAGCTCATTGTGATCGGCTCTGACCCGCCGCCGGCCCACACCATCCCAGACCTTGGCGGCGCGGTGGAAATCCACGGTTTTGTGGCCGACCTCGCCGAGCCCTTGACGCGCTATTCGCTGTTCGTCTGCCCGATTCTCTCGGGCTCGGGTATCCGCGTCAAGCTGCTGGAGGCTTTCGCATCCGGCATTCCTTGCGTCTCCACCCGCATCGGCGCGGAGGGCATCTCGGCGATCGACGGGGAAGTCTGCGCGCTTGCCGATTCACCACTCGAGTTTGCTCAACGAATCGTCGCGCTGCTCTCGGATGAGGACTCCGCGACGGCCATGGCCGGGCGCGCGCGCGACGACGTGACGCGCGAACGCAACATTGTGGAGATGGCAAAAAGGCTGGAAGCTACTTACCGCCGCCTGCTTGCTTCAAAAGCGCGTTCTGCCGCTTCTTGAAAGCGTCTTTGATCTGTTCGGCCACCTGCTTGGCGGCATCGTTCAGCACGTCGGCTGTGGGCGATTTCGGCCGCAGATAGGTCGACCACACGACATTGCCGGTGGACCTGTGCACGAGAAACACAGTGCCGCGCCCTCTCCCGAAGGTGGACCGCGGACGGCCCTCGGGATCGCGCATTTCCCACATCAGCGCCGGGGACCCGCTCGGCTCCTCTTCGGTCTCTGCGGGAGGCGGTTCAGGCGCCTTCGGTTTTGGGTAAAGTTCCTCCATCTCGTCTTCGAAGTTCTTCCCGAGCTGTTCTGTCAGCACGGCATCCGCCTTCTGCGGGTCTGTGACCACTTGCAGCATGCCGCCTCTGGTCAGATGCGTCGCGAGGTACTGGTCGAATGCCCGCGACATCCGGAGGATGTAGACGGTGCGGATTTGAAGGAGCTCGTCCCCGGCATCGGCGCCTGGTGGAGCGGGCGCGGGAGCCACCGCCGGTTTCGGTGCTGTGGGCGCCGGAGCCGGCGCCGCCTGAGCTGTCGGAGCCGCTGCGGGTTTTACCTCGGCTTGAGCGGGCGGTTTCACTTCCGGCGATGGGGTCGGCGGAGGCGGAGCCTGCTGTTGCAGCATGACGAAACAAAGAGCGGTCCAGATCACCCCTTCATGATACCCCGCGCAAGTCTCTCCGCCCCTGGCGGCTGCCCAACCCGTACAATGTTAGATTCGTCCCGCGACAGGGTGCGGGCTTCCTCTCAGGTGTACAAAGAACTCCGTATCACCGTCGTCATCCCTTGCCTGAACGAAGAGCAAGGCATCGAAAAAGTCCTTCGCCGGATGCCGGCATTCGTCGACGAGACCATCGTCGTCGACAACAATTCCACGGACCGCACAGCCGAGGTTGCCTCTTCTCTCGGCGCGATCGTCATCCGCGAGGACGTTCGCGGCTACGGACGAAGTTACAAGCGCGGTTTTTCGATCGCCACGGGCGACATCATCATTACCCTTGACGGCGACCACAGCTACCCGCCCGACGCCATCAGCTATCTGCTCGAAGCGTTCCTCCATCTGGAAGCCGATTTCCTGAACGCCAGCCGGTTCCCTGTCCGCGACCGGCACGCCATGAGCTTCAAGCACAAGCTCGGCAACCTCATCCTGTCGCTTGCCATGTCCATTCTTTATTTCAGGTGGGTTCGCGATTCTCAAAGCGGCATGTGGGTCTTCCGGCGGTCCATCCTCGACCAGATGTCGCTGGAATCCGACGGAATGGCTTTCAGCGAAGAAATCAAGATCGAAGCCCTCATGCACCCTACCGCGCGCTTCGAAGAGATCTCCATCCTCTATTCCTCCCGCCTGGGCGAGATCAAGCTCAATCCGTGGCGCGACGGCTTGTACAACCTCTGGTTCCTGGTCCGCAAGAGATTTGCCCGGCGCAGCGCGCGATGATAACCTCTAGGTCAAGCGTTCTCTCCCACTTTTCCCTGCGCGCCTGGCCGCATGAGTGTGCCGAATGGCGGCCGAAATCACCATCGTCATCCCTAACTGGAACGGAGCCGCGATGCTCTCCCGGCTGCTTCCCGCGCTGCGCCGGCAGACCCTTGCGCCTTTCCGGGTGATCGTTGTCGATAACGGCTCCAGCGATTCCTCGCGTGAAGAAACCGAACGCGCCGGCGTCGAGTGTATCGCCCTCAGTTCGAACCAGGGATTCGCTCCCGCCGTCAATGCCGGCGTCCGTGCCGCCGCGACTCACTGGGTCGGCATCCTCAATAACGATGTCGAACTCGAGCCCGATTACCTCGAACGCCTCCTCTGCTCCGCGGAATCCTCCGGCGCCTCCTTCGCCACCGGACGCATCTTGCAGTGGTCTCACCCTGAGTTGCTCGACGCCTGCTACGATCTCATGTCGCGCTCAGGGTTGGCCTGGCGCGCCGGACACGGGCAACCGGCCGACCGCTATCTGGAGCCGGCCCGCATCCGCTGCGCGCCATTCACCGCCCTTGCGGTCCGGCGTGAGCTCTTCGAAACTGTCGGCTACTTGGACGAACGGTTCGGTTCCTACCTGGAGGACGTCGACTTCGGCTTGCGCGCGGCGGCCGCCGGAGCATGGGGAATCTACGAACCCTCCGCCGTCGCCCGCCACGAAGGCGGCGCAACTCTGGGCCAGTGGAGCCCGCGCATGGTCGAATTGCTCAGCCGCAACCAGGTGCTGCTGATCGCCAAGCATTTTCCCGAAGGCTGGACCTCGCGCTTCGGCGTTCCCGTCGTGGTTGGACACCTTCTTTGGGGATTGCTCGCTCTCCGGCATGGGAGATTCCTCGCCTGGCTGAAGGGAAAGCGCTCGGCCCTGTCCTCCTGGGGAGAGTGGCGGCGCCATGCCGCGGCTACGCCAGCCGCTGAGCTCGAGTCCATCCTCCGTTCGGACGAGCTACAGATCCACCGCCTGCAAGCCGCGGGAAAGCCTGATACATTCTGGTCGCTCTACTTCCGATGCGTGGGGAGGACGGGGTGAGACTCGCGGCGCTGGTCATTTCGCACAACTCGGTCGAAGATCTCCCCGGGTGCCTCCGGGCTCTGTCCGCCCACGCCGGCGAATTCAGCGGCGGGATTCTGGTCGTGGACAACGCTTCCTCGGACGGCTCGCAGGACGCCGTGAGAAGAGTTCCGGGAGTTCGCTTGGCCGCCAACCGGGCGAACTACGGCTTCGCCGCAGCGGTGAACCAGGGCTTCGAAGCCCTTCACTCGGCCGACGCCGTTCTGCTGCTCAACCCCGATGCGCATCTCGAATCTCCCCCCTCCCTGCTGGCGGCAGAACTCGAAGATGGCCGTGTTGCAGCGGCGGGCGGCCAATTGGTCGACCGCGAGGGACGGCCGCAAACGGGCTTTCAGGTCAGACGGTTCCCAACCCCGGCCGCGCTCGCCTTCGAGGTGATGGGCGTAAACCGGCTCTGGCCACGGAATCCAGTCAACCAACGCTGGCGTGCCCTCGACATGGATCCCGCCGCGCCCGCTCTTGTCGAGCAGCCCGCCGCCGCTTGCCTTCTCATCCGCCGCCGCGCCTGGCTGGACCTGGGCGGTTTCGATGAAGGTTTTTTTCCTCTTTGGTTCGAGGACGTCGACTTTCTGCGCCGCGCCTGCGCGAGAGGCTGGCTCATCCGGTACAATCCCCACTTCCGCGCCGCCCATCGCGGAGCTCATTCTGTGGCCAAGGTTTCCTGGCGCGACAGGCAGCTATACTGGTATGGAAGTCTGCTCAGATACTCCAGCCGGCACTTTGGTTTACAGGGACGCTGGCTGGTGGGTTGGGCAGTCGTCTTCGGCTCGGTCATGCGTCTCGTGATGGGGATAATCACCGAACGGTCCAGCCGGGGGGTTGGCGTCTATGGTAGAGTGATGCGACTTGCCTTTTTGTCACTTTGGAGAGATACCGCAGGGGAAGACGGACCCCGCAGGACGACCCGGCAGGTTGCCATAGAGGATTGTGGGCCGTTCGGCTCTGGAAAGAGCCAAGAAGGGAATCGCCAGTCAGCGCATGGCTTCTAGCGACTTGGTTTCAGTCACGATAGTGACCTACAACAGCGGCCGATACATCAAGAGGAGCCTGGAATCCGTCCTGGCGCAGATGGGTCCGCAAGTCGAAATCCTCGTCATCGACAATGACTCGACCGACGGCACACGAGATATTCTCG